>CAWVSV010000089.1:0-9103 GCA_963933095.1 uncultured Cellvibrionales bacterium | reverse complement strand
CACGCTGTCGCCACTTTCGAAAGTACGAGTTTCTAGTCCCGCCTGTTGCAGCGCTTTATCGATTACCCAGCGAATAGACTTGTCGTCGTCGACGATCCAAACTCGATTTTCAGTGCTCATAATGTCGCTCTCTAGCCTTTTACGGCCGCTATTTTAATGGGCCGTGGTAAACGGTAAATAGATAGAAAAACAGGTCTGGCCTGGTTTGCTTGCGCACTGAATGAGACCACCATGTTGGTTAATCAATTGCTGTGCAATAGTAAGGCCCAAGCCCGAGCCCTGGGCGCGGCCGGAGATCATTGGGTAGAAGATGTCTTCGGCTATATCGCGGTTAATTCCCGGACCGTTGTCGACCACATCAATTTGGCAAACCAGCGAGTGTAGCTGCTCGCCTATTGTGAATTGGCGTTTTATGCGGCTGCGCAGGGTAATATGGGGGCTATCTGCATTACTCGGGCTGTTGTTTTCTTGCAGTGCCTGCACGGCATTGCGGCCGATATTGAGGCAGGCTTGAATTAGCTGTTCGGCGTCGGCGTTGAACTCGGGAATGCTGGGGTCATAATCGCGGCTTAGCTGGATGCTGTCGCCGCATTCCGCCGCAATCAGGCTGAAGACTCGCTCCAGCACCTGGTGGATATTCACCGCTTGAGTATTGGCCGGTTGGTTAGGGCCGAGCATGCGGTCAACCAGATTGCGCAGCCGATCAGCCTCGTCGATAATCACCGAGGTGTATTCTTTTAGATCGCTACTGGGCAGCGTACTGGTGATTTCCCGTTCTAATAACTGGGCCGCGCCGCGAATACCGCCGAGCGGGTTTTTAACCTCGTGAGCCATGCCGCGAATCAGCTGACGCGAGGTTTCCTGTGCAGCTATCAGCGTTTTCTCTCGGTTCATGCGTATCATGCGGTCAACTGGCTGTATCTCGATCAGCAGCAGTTGCTGCTCTTCAATCGGGGTGACGCTGTAGTCGACGGTAATATCGCGGCCGTCGTGTAGATGCCAGTTGACCTGGCGCTGAGTGTAGCGATTACTCGGGCTGCTGTGATCAGATTCGGCACAGAGTTTGGCTGCACTTTGGTGTAGTGCCTGTTCAGCGCTCTGGGCCTGTTCAAATATGCGAGTAATAGGCTCGCCGCAGACACTGCTCTGGCTGATGGAGAGTAAGCTTTCGGTGGCCGGATTGAGATGGCGTAGACGCAGTTCGCTATCCACTACCAGCACCGCGGTAGTCATATTGTCGATCAGTTGTCGGTAGAGGCTGTTGAGGGTCATATTAAAAGACTTTTCTGTAATTTAACGGATAAAGCAAAAAGCGAGCCAACATGAAAAGGCCCAAACACTGGGCCTTATGAGGGAATCGAGTGACCAATTCTAAAAGTATAACTATTAATTGCACTAAATGGGTGCATTAATTAAGGCGGGATAGAGGACTTATAGTGCTCGTTTCGCTGGACGCGGCAGATTGCGGCGAATGATATTGACCCTGACAGTCTGCGATTTTGCCACCATCTTGCCTGCTGCATCGAGCACTTGCAGTTGAACTTCTTGCTCACCGCGATCGATATCACGAATAACGACGCTGCTGCCCTGCGAGCTTTGATTGACCGCCCGCTGTCCATTTAGAGTGGCCACTAGAGAGTGATCTTTGGCGACTGAGGGACTGATATTGGCGCTCACCGTTAAATCGCGCACTTCATTAGTAAAAGTGTCGCCATCGCTGGGACTGGTAATGCGCACTTCATAGCTTGTTGTTATTTTTTTTACTTCGGGTGCGCTATAGAGGCGCGGTTCAATAGCTGGCGCGCTATTGGTTTCCTGCAGTTTAATCTTTTCGGTGATTTCTCCCTTTGAAGTAGATGCTGGGGAGTTAGAAAACGACACCTTGCCATTGGCATCGGTGTGCATGTAGACCTCGGCATGCACGGCACTGCCAAGGCTGATTAAAGAGGTAATGAATAGTGCTGTAATTGTGTTGATGCGCATTTGAATGGCTCCCTAATTGTAGTAATAAGAGTATAGGGGACGGGAGAGAGAATCTAGTAGAGAGTGCTATTGGGGGGTGACAGATCTAGATTATGTTCAGGAATAAGAGCATAAAGTTTTTCCGGGGTGCTTGGTTATGGCTTGGTCGGTATAGCCGTCTTTTTGACTTATTTCTGCACAGTTTTTTCTCCTGTAAAACCTGCATTTATGCCCGGTGGGTACTTCTGCCATCCGTGGCGGTCATACAAATCAAACTCAACTGGGCTTTGAGGTATAGCTGTGCCTGAGTACACAAACCCTAGGCACAAAAAAGGCCACCCTAAGGTGGCCTTTCTAATTCAATCTATAAAACTTTTATACAGAGTAGGCAGGTTTTTGCTCCTGCACTCTCGTTTACAGATAAGTGCACTTCCGCCATCGATGTATAGGAATACAAATGCCGTGAAGGGCAGGATGCCCGAGAGCGGCCTTGGCGGTCTTATAGGTCGAATTCTACTGGGGGCACTGATAAACAGTTGTGCTAGAGCACACTGTTCACCCAGTTGGCATAAAAAAAGGCCGCTGCATTTCTGCAGCGGCCTTCATCACACTATTTGTTCTTCAGCGTTTATACGCTGTAGTACAAATCAAACTCTACTGGGTGAGTAGTGTGCTCTACACGATGAACTTCTTCCATCTTCAAGTTGATGTAAGCATCGATCACGTCGTCAGTGAAAACACCGCCGCGGGTCAAGAACTCACGATCATTGTCGAGGCAATCTAGTGCTTCGCGCAATGAACCCGCAACCTGTGGAATTGCAGCAGCTTCTTCAGCTGGCAAGTCGTACAGATCTTTATCAGCAGCATCGCCTGGGTGAATCTTGTTCTGAACACCGTCAAGGCCAGCCATTAGTAGTGCTGAGAAGCACAAGTATGGGTTGGCGATTGGATCCGCGAAGCGAGCTTCAACACGCTTGCCCTTAGGCGAGGCAACGTATGGGATACGGATACTGGCTGAGCGGTTGCGAGCAGAGTATGCCAACATTACTGGAGCTTCAAAGCCTGGGATCAGACGCTTGTAAGAGTTAGTGCCAGGGTTTGAGAAGGCATTAACCGCTTTAGCGTGCTTGATGATACCGCCGATGAAGAAGATAGCGTCTTCAGACAGACCAGCATAGCCGTCACCAGCGAATTGGTTCTCGCCGTTCAACCAATAAGACAGGTGTACGTGCATACCAGAACCGTTGTCGCCAACGATTGGCTTAGGCATAAAGGTCGCAGTCTTACCGTAGGCGTGCGCAACGTTGTGTACGCAGTACTTAAACACCTGAACTTCGTCAGCTTTCTTAATGAGTGTATTGAATTTAACACCGATTTCGCACTGACCGGCAGTGGCTACTTCGTGGTGATGAACTTCAATCTCAAGACCCATTGACTCCATAGCATTACACATGGCGCCACGCAGATCGTGCAGGCTGTCTACTGGTGGAACGGGGAAGTAACCACCTTTAGTGCGTGGGCGATGACCCATGTTGCCGTCGGCGAAGTCATGGCCGGCAGACCATTCAGCTTCTTCAGAATTGATTTTAACGAAAGAGCCAGACATGTCTGAGCCCCACTTAACGTCGTCAAAAACGAAGAACTCAGGCTCTGGGCCAAAGAAAGCAGTGTCGCCCAAACCAGTAGAGGTTAGGTACTCTTCAGCGCGCGCAGCGATAGAGCGTGGATCGCGCTCGTAACCCTGCATAGTTGATGGGTCAACAATGCCGCAGCGAACGATAACAGTTGGCTCGTCGGTGAACGGGTCCAGCAGTGATGCGGTGTCATCAGGCATAAGGATCATGTCTGATTCGTTAATGCCTTTCCAGCCGGCAATTGAAGAGCCGTCAAACATTTGACCGGTTACGAAGAAGTCTTCGTCAACAACTTTAGCTGGGATAGTTACGTGTTGCTCTTTACCCTTGGTGTCGGTAAAACGCAGGTCAACCCAGCGGGCTTCGTTTTCTTTGATCAGATTTAAAGTAAGTTCAGACATTGAAGTCCTCCAAAAATAGCTTTACTAGAAAGAAAGATATAGTCATCTCGCGCCCTGACTCCTGCTACCGCATCAAGCCGGCAGCTGAGGGCGCAAGGTTGAGAATTTAAGACGGCGCAAAATATAGGCTATTTCACGATTTTTAGCAAAGCTAGAAGGCTCTAGAAGCACTGTTTAACCTGACTTTTGGTGACTTTTATTTATTAGGCACGATATTGGGGCTGAAAATGATATTTGGCACCAACTTGGTGCATCCGTTTAGAGAGATAAATATTTCGCCAGCACTTATAATTAGTCAAAGTTTATTAATTGTTTGCGTAGGTTATTATGCATTTTATCGTCAAAATTTTTTCCGAGATCACCATTAAAAGCCCACCATTGCGCAAGTGCCTTGTTAAGCGGTTACGCCAAAATTTGAGCGTGTTGCTCGATAATATAGATGACAGTATTAAGGTGAAAAGCGATTGGGATCGTATTGAGGTTTACAGTAAACACTCAACTGAGGTCATGGCCGCCGAAACGGCTAAAGTGCTGAGCAGTACTCCAGGTATCGCTAATTTTTCCAAGGTACAGCCGCATGAAATGGGTGACTTGGAGCATATCTTCCAAAAAACCCTGTCGGTATGGAATGACCAGCTGGCCGGTAAGACTTACGTAGTCCGTGTTCGTCGCCATGGGAAGCATAAGTTTAACTCGATGGAGATTGAACGCTACGTGGGTAGCGGTCTGAGCACGCATACTGAGAACGCTGGGGTAAAGTTGAAAAACCCTGATGTTACTGTGCGTCTCGAGATTAAAAATGACGACCTCTATGTAGTGCAGCAGCAGACTCCTGGTTTAGGTGGATTCCCCATTGGTAGTCAGGAGCCGGTGCTGTCGTTGGTGTCTGGTGGGTTCGATTCAACCGTTTCCAGTTACCTGATGATTAAACGTGGTTTACGCACCCATTACTGCTTCTTTAACTTAGGTGGTGCAGCACATGAATCCGCGGTAAAAGAGGTGGTTTATTTTCTCTGGAATAAATTTAGCGCTTCGCATCGGGTTAAATTTGTCACCGTCAACTTTGAACCTGTGGTTAGTGAGATTGTACAAAATGTAAAAAGTTCGCATATGGGCGTAGTGCTTAAACGCATGATGCTGCGCGCCGCGACTAAAGTGGCGGACGAGATGAATATCCAGGCGCTGGTAACGGGTGAAGCCGTGGCGCAGGTGTCGAGCCAGACCTTAACCAATCTCGCGGTGATTGACTCAGCCACCGATAAATTGGTGTTGCGCCCGCTGATAGTGATGAATAAGGGCGATATCATCGATCATTCGCGCAAAATAGGCACCGAAAACTTCTCGGCCAGCATTCCTGAATATTGCGGTGTCATTTCGGTTAAGCCAACTACTTGTGCGTCTGAGGAGAAGGTCGCGAGCGAGGAGGCTAATTTTGATATGACGGTCTTAGATGCCGCTGTAGCCGGTAAAAAAGTGCAGTTGATTGATCGAGTGGTCGATGACCTGCTGCGCGAAGGTGATGGGCCGGTGGTGAGGCAAGTTGCGGAGCCAGGGCCAAACAGCGTAGTTATCGATATTCGTCATCCCGACGAAGAAGAGCTGCGACCGCTGGCATGCAAGGGCCTTTTAGCCGAGATTGAGTTGTTAAAGATCCCGTTTTTTAGTCTCAATACCCGCCTGAAAAAGTTAGATAAACAAACGGAATACCTGCTTTATTGCCAGAAAGGTGTAATGAGCACGCTTCATGCGGCTCATTTAAAAGACGATGGCTTTGTCAATGTTGGTGTCTACCGTCCAGAAAAGTAAATGACATCAGTAAACGCCTTCACTGCACAATTGTAAGAAGATGCAGGTTATCGTTTTGGTGTTTGCAATGCAGGGGTTAAGTTGCATTTGACATAGGCTTAAAAAACTTGGCGGTTGATGATCAGTCCAGTCGTCTGAATGCAGCATAGTTATGAGTGTACTTGAGCGTGGCTGAATGTTGGTGTGCTGTACTAAGGTGCCTGTAAGTTCCGTAAGATGGGTTGCTATATAGATAACAATTGGTTTAATTGTGCAGGCTGGTAATAAATGCGGCCACTACAATCTTCTGCAATATTTATCTTTGGTGTAGAAACTCTGCAACTGGCGTCACTACAAATGATTATTTTTTGCCATTAAGCAGTGCTATATTAAATTTTGTATATCCACATCATCATGTGAGTCATATGACATCAATAGACTTCTCCAGCCTTAACAAGGCCGCTGCTAATTCATTTAAGCAGCAGCGAAATGTAATTAAACGCTTGGGTAAAGGCGAGACTTTACTCTGTGACAGTTGTAAAAAACCGTTAACATTAAGCGTATCAAGTGGCGGTGAACCTGGGGTGAAATGTCAACAAGGCTGTACGAATATTGAGCTTATGCTGTAATTGCCTCATCAATGGGTATGAACACAAAGTGACTAAGGGGCATTATCTCTTAGCCGCGGGTGTAGTCCCGAGATTTTACAATCGTGTGTGCTCTCGAGTCGTTACTATCGTTGCAGTGATGAGGACAATAAAACGTTGATCGACTTCGAGGGCAAAGAGGGTGCATATGTATAAACGTTAGCGTTTTACTCTTTTAGTATTACACGCAGTTCGCCATCGCTAACGTTTATATAATCGATGCCTGCAGCGAAAGAATGCCAAAAACTCTTTTGGTTTTGATCTGTTGCGCCGGAGTACTCAGACACCAAATTAATATGCTTAAGTTCTCCCATCCACGCATTAGGCAACGGCACTCCCCAAAGGCTCAAGCCGCGAAAACTAACACTCGGTTGTTGGTTGCGATAGGTGATTTCAACCCCAGCGGTAAATTTTAAAGTCTTTCCACCTAATAGCGGAAATTCTGGATCAAGTGGTAGTAGCCATTTTACGCTGATCAAATTATCGGAGAGATCAAACACCAGCTTATCGGCTAGTTCAGTATTGTGCGCTAATATGGCATTCAACTCGCGCTCAGTGAAACTAATTTCACGCCTAGCACCAACTTCACTATATAACTCCGGAGTCAGGCGGTTATCGAGTGGGTTGTTACTGCTGGCGGGTGCCGATTGATGACGTTGCGGTAGCACTGCTTGCTGCGAGCTAATTGACGGGGTGTTGCTGTCTATAAGCGGCAGTTTGACGCTGCGTAACTTGGTATTTAGTAGAAGAGTTTCTTGCTGTGATAAATCGACTGGGCTGAATTGTGTTGGGAAAAGGTAGCGGGTGAATAGCCAATAGATGGCGATAATAAGCGACAGTGTGATTAGCACAGTGATAATAATAGTGCGCAGAGTCTTACTAGGTTGCGTGGCGTTAGCTGCAGTGGCCGACATGGGATATCTCCGTAGGAACAAGACTTAGTATATCGAGAGACCCTCGGAATATCGAGAGCTGGCTCGCCTGCTTGCGGTCAAGCGGGTTAGATTCCTGTTGCAGCAGAGTGGGCCTGCTTCTAAGGTTAAGCGAAATAAGCCGCTTATTGTGTGTACTCTGCTACTGCATATAGCTTAATATTAATGCAGTAATACCGAACCTGTTCGCCCAGTAGGCATTCAATTTAATTGAAATAATTGACCGGGTTCCGTATGAATTCGACTATCGCTGAAGATGTAAACGTGTCTACAGTTGCGAGCACCGGTTCTAACTGTAATTTGTGTTGTTGGCAGTACTATTGACGTGTATGTATTTCAAAACTGAGTGCCGAGTCAGCACAACGAGTTCAAGCCTTATTGTACGTTGATAAACTGCCACAGTAGCTACCGGTTATATCTGAGTAGGGCGCCTGTTTTTTTAATAACGATAAATGAGGGCTAACCCGGCAGTATCCGAATCATTACTTATACGGTTGATAACGCCTTTATTGTAAAAGGCCTTGGCTATGTAGGAGCTGTTAAGGGCATACGAGTATGTTAACCCTAAGCGCGAGTTCTTTTGCGCTGGGGCAGCATTAATGCCATCTTTTTGCGTGTTACCACCCCAAAAATAATTCATATTCAAACTTAACCACTGGCGTCGATCAATATCGTAGCTTAAATGTATTTGAGCGTTGTAAAGTGGATCTTGCTGCAGGCGGGCACCGAGACTATCGTTATTGTCGGTAAATATTTTTGCGCCTAGGGCCAGATCTATTTCCCATTTGCCCAGCGGTATAGAAGTGCCAATTTCTGGTCGTATGTACCAGCGATTGGTGCCAATATTAAGGATTTTATCGCCATCGTAATCGCCTGTGGGCATGTTAACTTGAACGCTACTGCCCACCACTAACTCACGCGGCCGTAAACGAAATTCTTTAGCCTTTTGCGCGAGTGGGCCCAAAAAGTTATAGCTAAATCGCGCTTGAGTATCTCCTACGCCGCACTCTTCGCCATAGCGCCTAGTACCACTGAATAAAGCATTGCCAGCGATGCAGGAATAAGACGATTTAATATCAAATTTAGCCACCTTGTCGGCGAGCGCTAAGGTTCTCGAATACCCCAGAATACTGCCTTCAAGCTGTATTGATGCATCACTAATAGTTGATGATGAAGATAGGTCTACATCACCACTGGAATAAAAGTAAGACGCAGCAATAAAGTTTTGATCTATGGGTAAGTTAATATAAAGCCTTGGTTCTAGATCTTGTGCTTGCGCGGGAACTGCAATACAGAAGCTTGCCGCTAATAGCAAAAAATACTTGCTACTCAAGGTTAGTCTTTCCTGAATTTTTTATTTTGATTGGTTTATGAGGCATCTGCAGCGAGTACGGCATTAGTGGCTTATCATTGTTCAGATAACGCAGCAACATTGCGTCAGCAATATATTTAATACGCACAGCACGCATATTCTTGTGGGATGCACTGGAGATCTCTTTACCGCGTATGCGAATATTGTCACTGTCAATGTTATACACCTCAGCCAAGTCTTTACGTTCAGGCTTGGGCAAAACTTCATCGATCATATTACCAAGCACAAGAGGCACACCGGTTTTTTCTGTGCTGTGCCAATAATAAAGCACCATGTGTGCAATATTGCCACGATCAGGTATGGTGACATAAGTAAGCATCATTTGTTTTGGGTTTATACCCATGCCGCGCAACAGCGAAAACTTGGCCAT
>CAWVSV010000088.1:0-9148 GCA_963933095.1 uncultured Cellvibrionales bacterium | reverse complement strand
TTTAGTGACCCAGAACAGTGCATCGATAACAGTGTTGCCGGTAACAAAGATGTCGGCGCCGGCATAGCTCTCTTGCAGCAGGTTTTGCTTAGAGGTATCGGTGGGTGCAAAGTGGTATTTGGTTAAACTGCCGGTGAGCTTGCGATTGCCCTCTTCCGGCCAAGGCGAATAGATATTGCCAGTGCGCAGGCCCGCCTCGACATGACCGACGGCGATTTGCTCGTAGTAAGCGGCTAATGCTGAAGCCAAGGTGGTAGCGGTATCACCGTGTACTAACACCACATCGGGTTTGAAGTCATTCAGTATGGGCTTTAGCCCCAGCAGTATCTTGCTGGTCACTTCGTTTAACGTTTGACCGTGCTGCATAATATTAAGGTCGTATTCTGGCGTAAGCTCAAACAGCTCTAGCACCTGATCTAGCATCTCACGGTGCTGGGCGGTAACACAGACCTTGGCCTCGAAGCGATCATCGGCTGCCAGTGCGTGCACCAGCGGCGCCATTTTAATGGCTTCTGGGCGGGTGCCAAATACGGTTAATACTTTCATTTTAATGCCTTTGATAAAAAATACTTAGCGCGCTGCGCTCGTCGAGATTTTGCTGCAACCAAATACAAGCCGCTTTTTCTCTGCTTTTATCTCTACCTTTATCTGTACCTCTATTTCTACAGACGAGACAGAACAGCGTTTGAGAAAAACAGCTTGCAGAGCTAGCTAGCCTAAAAGTATTGTCTTGCCGGTGCTAAAGCCTGCAAACGCAGCGTCGCTTTACAGCTAATCTGCTAGCTATAGCAACAAAGCCGATGGCTTAAAAGAAGAGGGAGGGGGGGATAAAAATGCTAATGATCCCTTAGCCTTACTGCGCCGTGCTTGAGCGCCTACTTCCCTGCTTACTGCTATTTTTGCGGCGCGAAGTATAGCATATAAGTGCAAAGTGCGAAATGAGTCACATTAAGGAATAGAAAAGGCAGGCATAGCTGCGAGCAAGCTTCGCTATAGTTTCTAGCTAGTGACTAGCCGCGAAGCTTATTAGCAGCGCTAATGTGCTGCTCTAGACTTGCTAAATCACTTGCTGCTTTCGCAGATAATCGATTATTTGCTCGGCGCACTGCTGTGGATCGAAACGGCCCGCATGGACGGTAATTTCTGGCTGTTCGGGCATTTCATAGGCGGAGTCGATACCAGTGAAATGCTTAATTTCACCGGCGCGGGCGCGCTTATAAAGGCCTTTAGGGTCACGAGATTCACAGGTGGCTAGATCGGTAGCCACATAAACCTCGATAAACTCGCCGACCGGCATAAGGTCGCGCACCAGTTGGCGATCGGCGCGAAAAGGCGAGATAAATGCACTGAGGGTAATCAGTCCGGCATCAACCATGAGCTTACCCAACTCGCCAATGCGACGAATGTTTTCGTGGCGGGCGTCATCGCTAAAACCTAGGTCGCCGCACAGGCCATGACGCACGTTGTCGCCGTCGAGCAAATAGGTGTGATGGCCGTTATCAAACAACAACCGCTCTAGCGCGTTAGCCACGGTGGACTTACCGGCACCACTGAGACCGGTAAACCACAGCAGGCAGGGCTTTTGTTGAGCGCGGGCGGCACGCTCTTGTTTATTAACTAAGGCCTGATGCCAGGTGATATTGCTCATAACTTATCCTAGTGATTAATTTTCGCAAAAATGTTCATTGGCACAAAACCAAGACGATACTTTACAAAGCAGGTATTTGTCAGCATTTGCAACGACAGAGCGGCAGTTTGTGCCCAAGCCGCCCCTTGCATGCCATATAAGGGAACTAACCAAGCGCACAGGGCTAACATCAATAGCGCCGCCAGTGCCGTAGATTTAAGTAAATCGGTGCCGTGACCGGTCATGCTTAACAGCCAACCCACTGAGCCTGTGGCCACATTCACCAACTGCCCTAACACCAAGATTACCAGTACTTGCGAGCCCGCGGTAAATTCAGTCCCAAACAAGCCCATAACCCACTCGGGAAACAGCAGCAGAAACGCCACCGCCGGTGTGCACAACAACAACATTAAGCGTGTCGACCAGACCGCGACCTGTTGCAGGCCCTGCATATCGCCGCGATGATACTGGGCGGCAAATTTAGGTGCGGCAATACTGTTAACAGCCATTAGCACGATGGTTACTAGCATAGCCGTGCGCAGGGCTGCCAAAAATATAGCCACTTGGTCACTCTCGGCCCAATAACCCAGCAGAATAGGCCCGCCCCACTGCAACACCATATTCAGTGACATAACCCCCCAAAATGGCATGGCCGATAACAGTAATGGCCCAAGAGGAAAGGATTGTCGCGGTGCCCAGCCCTGCAAGCGCTGCCAGCAGCCCGCCAGAAAAAACATCACCAGCAACCAACAGAGTAGATACAAAAGCCCAAACTGTGACGCCGACCATAGATGAGCGCCAAGCAGTGAACCGCCAATGGCGATTAACATTAACAGCGACAATCCTAAGCCCTGCGACAACTGCATAAGGGGCATGTGTTTAAGCCCCTGAAAAAATTGACCATGCAGCATAGCCAGCGCGAAAGGTATAACCGCCCAGCCCATATATGACAGTACTGTAGCCAACTGCGGCTTATCAAAAATGTCTTGCGCCAGCCAGTCGGATAAGCCGACAAGCAAAAGTGAAAATATTGTTGCAACTAGCGCAACCAGCCATAATGTTTGGCGATACAGCCCTCGAATTTTGGGGACATTACCCTCTTCCAGCCCGGCTACCACCTCACGGGTTACTACTTGATCTAAGCCAACACGGGCCATCATGGCTAGTACCGAGACAATCGATACCGCTAAAAAATAATAGCCGGCCGACTCGGCGCCCAGCAATCGGGCGGCGGCAATGCTCACCACAAAAGCCAGTAGCGCCGCGGCCAACTTAAGTAATAAGGCGATAGCGCCGCCTTTGAGCAACTCGCCCAAATGGCCCTGATTAAAGCGCGCCAGCATCGTGCTAACCAAAGACTATTAGATGGCGTGTGGCATTGGGCACTTTAGCCACCCCAATCAGCAGGCTGATCGCTGTGCCAGTCGGCCATCGCTTGGCCGAAACTAAAGCGGTAATCGTAGCCCTGATCTTCGAGGAAACGAGGCGAAATATTGTTCGAGCGCACTAGTTTTTTAATACGCACGGGGCTAATCGGCTGATTAATTTTAAACAGCTTAGCGACGGGGTCGATAATTAACGAGGCCAGATACATCAGCGCAAAAGGCACATTGGGCACCCGGCGTTTGACCCCGGCTGTGATGCAAATAGTATCTACATACTCTTTAATATCGGGCGCCGGGTTAAGCGACATATTAAACAGACTAATACCGCCTTGATCCATGCGACCCAACACCCAGCTCATAGCGCGACACAACTCTTTAACGTAGGTGCCCGCTTTATGGGTTTTTTTATTGCCCATATAAAAAAAGTAGCGGCCCAATACCGACTTAATCAGGCGGGTAACGTTACCGCCCTCACCCGGGCCAAACACTACGCCTGGGCGCACAATCACCAGCTTGCGCTCGGCACTGTTTTGCGCCTGCCAGGCTTGGTGTATTTTCTCGGCTACCAGCTTAGAGCTACCGTAAGGGGTAACTGGTGTGGGAATAGAAGCCTCAGTTTTTTCTTTATCGGCGGGACCATAGGGGGCAATACTGCTGGTAAATATCAGTTGCTGGCAGTTAACAGTATTCGCCCAATAACAGACATTTTCAGCGCCGAGAATATTGGTTTGAAAATACTCAAAAGCCTCGTGGCCGGGCTCGCGATGTATTGCGGCAAAATTGGCTATTAAGGCCACATCGCCGGCCAAGTCGAGATCAATGGGCTGGCGCACATCACAAGGATGATAGGTAATGGCCCCACTGGCATAGGCTTGTTCGCAGTCGCGACCAAAACGTGCAAATTCTGGCGCGACTAGATCACACAGGTGAACTCGGTCTACCGCACCGGCGGCTAACAGCGCTGTGGCATAGTGACAACCGATAAAACCACTGCCACCAAATATTACTGCTGCTCTCATGTCGACTCTATCCCAGATAGTATTTTTGAATATTTGATGCCACAGGACTCAATCGCAGCTAAGCATTTATTTGACGGGCTTACCAAGATGACTTTCGCACTGACCTTCATCAGGGGGATATCGTCACGGTGGTCGGTGTAGAGGGTGATATCAAGATCGCCAGGGAAATCGCGGCGCAAGTAATGCACTTTATGCTCGCCGACATTTTCACGCAGCTGGCCTTCATTCACTTGCGTGCTGTGCATCCGCTGAAAATCTACGCCCAATAAATCGACTAGGTGAGCGGCGTAATTGACCGGCGCCGCCGTTGACAGCACTCGCACGGCGGCATCCTCGGCCTGCACAGCGGCTACCACCGCGTCATTAAGGTAGGGTAGCAGGGTTTTAGTAAACGCCAAGTCATAACAATCGGGATAACTTAGGCGCATCAGATCTCGCTTAAAGCGCTGATGCGAGATAAAACCCAGTTTGCGCCACAATAGCCAAAAGGCCACTTTTACGGTGACCCACCAGCGCAGCTGTCGAAAAGAACTTAATAGTAAAAAAGCCACCCACTTGGGAAAGCTATTGCAACTAATAAGTGTACCGTCTAGATCGACTAGAATTATTTTTTCGCGTCTTTTGCCCACGGGAACCTAACCAAAACATTGTTAAACAGGGTGAAATCTGGGCGGTATACCGGACTATTTCGAGTCACCACATAAGATGCGGTGAGTAGTGTCGGGGTTGCGGCAAGATTTTCTCGAAGATAATCAACGACACAACTCATGCTATAGCCAGAGTCTACCGCATCATCAACGATTAACACCCACTTGTAAGCCTTAGTAGAAAGGTCGCCTTGTATCTCAATGGTACGACCGCTGTTGCTGCGAGAAGCCAGTAAACCGTGTTCAATCAGCCTGAGAATATTCAGTAAAAAATACGGCAGACGAAACACGAGTGCAAACAGCTTTGACGGTGCGCCCTCTTCTTTACTTTTAGTAGAGGGGCGACAACAGCGCACCTCCATGTAATCTGCAGCGTCTCCGTCTGCGTGCAATTGGCGGTGCACTTCTTTTGCCAGCGGTATACCGCCACTGGCAATACCAACCACTAACGTCGCTGAGCAGGCTAAATTACCATGGCTCGAAAAGTCCTCTATACAGCGCTCGGAGAAGTGGGTTATATCGCTATAGGTGGCATTGACCACACGGGTTGCAAATATACTCAACGCAATATCACCTTCTTTATACGAGTAGAGACTTCTCTGGGTATGACCAGCAGAAGTAAATTTTTTAAGAGTCCTTTCGTCTGATTAAAATTACAAGAATAATTATCGCGCAGTAGCCGGCATTTGCTGAGCGACTGTTGCTGGCGTTTACGACTTGAAATACTGTTACTCGACACAGTATATCGAATAAGCACTTGAGGCAAATTAGCCAACTCAAACAATTGGCCAATGTTAAGAAAACAGGCCCAATCTTCGAGCGAGGGGTAAGCCTCGGGATAACCGCCCACTTGTTTTAACGCCGTCAAACGTACCATGACCGCTGGGTGCACGAATGGATTGTATCGATAGATGGCTTTTTGAATAGTAGGGTTGTCGCAGGGATGTTTTAGGGTAAAAAGGTCATCGCCCTGTTCATCGACAAAATCGACCCAACTGCCGACTACGCCGACCTTAGGATTTTCATCGAGAAAATCCTGCTGCAGTTTAAATCGGCAACCGATATTTTCATCGCCAGCATCGAGACGGGCAAGATAGTGGTAACCCCCTTGATAAGCCCGCTGTAAACCAGCGTTGAGCGCCGCCGTGATACCCTGATTTTCAGGCAACAGCTGCAGCATAGTTTTACCTTTAGCCACAAATGACTGCTGCAGGCGCTGCATTTCGGGAGGCTGATTACTGCCGTCATCCACCACCAACAAATCTAGCTTTTCTGCAGCCTCGACTGACGCCAGCGTGGCATAGAGCGAATCTAGCGAGTTGTAGTGAGGGATTAACAGCAGAGTGCGATTAGTCATGGAGCACACATTATATTTTTATTGTTGATTGACGTTATACGGGAGTATACAAAGTACATCAATAACAATATGACAATATCGTTGTCGTAACCTAAATAGTGTGAATTAACAACAATAAAAAGGGCCGCTAAAATAGCCAGCAGCATTGGCCTGACAACTGAGAACACCTTCCACAATAATGAAATATAAACGGCCAAGCCAACTAGGCCGAGGTCAATCCAAGTATTGAGGAATACATTGTGCAGGTTGCCCTCCCGAGTCAGCCCAGTATAAGACCAATGAAATATGCCATTGCCAAATACCACATTGAACTGATCGAGATTCTGAAACAGCACAATCCACATAATCAAGCGCGCCTTGAGGCCATCACCATCAGCACCGGCTGAGACATAAGACAGCTCGTTAAAACTGGTGCCGCGCAAAAAGTATTCAATGCTCACCAATGTCAAATAACCCGTGGCTATAACCAAAGGAATTAGCACTGTTATTAGTATCGCTGATAACGCGCCACCTCGGGCAATGACAAGCCTTAACTTATTGCCCACCAGCACTGCACCGAAAGCTAATAATGCCAACAATCCGGTACGACTTTGTAAATAAATAATACAGAAAAGAGCCGCAATCGTTGCAACCATAAATGCATTTTTTGAGATGCCATTAACGCGAAAAAATAGTACTAATGACAAATAAAAGAACAATACACGAGTGCTAAAAATATTTTTATTGTCGGTACCAAAGTAAATAGTACTCTTGGCAAACAGGTTATAAGCGTCGATCGACGATGTTACACCCGAAACGGGCATCAGCCACAAGCTATTGCTATACACCAACAGTAGCACCTGCAACGCGCTTAATATTACGGCTACTAAGAGGTACTGCGCTAATATCGACACCATACGCACTGCGTCACGCCTAAGTGCATACAACAGGCAACAACTGGAACTCAGAAACACTAGGTTAACCACCAATTTTGACAACTGATAAGCCGAGGATTCTTCAAAACACGCAAGGTGGATTATTACTGCATTAAGAATAAATAATGTCGAGGCCAGTACTATACCCCCTGTTTCTGCCACCAAACCGCAGCGCCGCCGAACACAGTAAAGCACCGCGCAACCCGAGGAGAGCAAGAACAGCAGTGGGTATATGGGTAGATTACCGGGGATGTTGATCGACAGCATCGACACCCCCAACAGATGGTAAAACGCCCTCACTCACTGCCTCTGACAATATTGCGCTCTACACGCTTAAATTTGAGATAACGCAGCGAAGAGGTAAAAAAGTTGAGTAGATGATCTAGCGCCAATGCCGACATAGGCACCGGCTGACGTGGCTCTGGTCTTGGGTAACCCAATAGCCCCAACAAAAACCACGACTCATCAAAATTGGCCACTGAGTACTGCTCTTTAGTGGACAGTTTAAGCTGCCAATCGGACGCTTTACTGGCGTCCATTGCGCTGCCAACCATCGAGTGTTGCGCACGCGTAAACTCAGGCAGCTGAAGGCTCGACTGAGTAGAGAGTAAATTGCTATCCAAGCCTAAAAAAGCCAACAGCTCGGTTAACACAGTGGCAGTGCTCACTAAATCTTCGTATTTAACTCGCTTAACGCTAGTGCCATAACCGCTCTCTAGCGCCAGACCCATTTTTACTTTTTCAGCCCAAAATTTAGCGCAGTGCAAGGGTGTTGCCGGCCCCCAACTAAGCCCCTTAAACGATGCGTAAACTCCGCGCGGATCTCTAACAATATGCAGCAGTGGTGCTTGACTAAATACGCCGCGATAGAGCGAAAAATTAAATACATTGTCGGGTGAATGTTCGACAAAGTACTCGACCCCGTCAACATTGATATTTTTATCTTTAAGGTAGCGGCGAACCAGCGCCACTATGGTTTTTTCGGCGCTAGTCGGATTTAAATCCTGAGCAATAATTTCACGCTTACTGTGCGCCGACAAACCCCAGGCGTGAAAACGAAAGTCGCTGTCGATAAAGTCATACATCGACTGAGCATCGGCAAAGTAGCCATTGTTGAGGCCGTGGATAAGCTCATAAAAAAACTGTGATTCGGGAATCGCAACCACATTGGGCATTTTCGCCAAATTAGCGGCCAGCATAGTGGTGCCACTGCGATCACAGCCGCCTATAAAGATCGGTTTCATGTTTGCCCCGCTAGCTTAAACAGAGGTAAAGCCGCGATCTGACGCAAAGCTTCTTCAGCCAAGTGCTTTTGCGAATGGCTCATAGCAGGATATTTTCGCTCCACCAAATTAGACTTTTTAATAAGTCGCGACAACAGATTGTCGGGGCCAAACAGTTTTTCTGCCCGCCCAGCTATTCTATTATAGGCAGGCCACAGTGGCAGTTTCGATTTATTGCGTGGCTCTGACTGCAGCTCGGCTAACTTGGCTGGGTCGGCACCCACAAATGTTAGGCACTCACGAGTAATCGCCTGAGGCTGTTTTACCAATTGCTCAAACTCAATCACCTTGACGCAATCCTGCCCGAGCGCTGCGGTAAAAGTTGATATATGAAAATCGTAGAGACCGCGATAAAGATAAGAGTAATGACGCAGATAATCTTCATCTAACTGCAACAAACTGTCGGCCTGTTGCAGTAATTGTAGCTCTTGCTCGATAGCTTGCTCAAAAGTGCGCCCTTCCCACCCCAACTTCACTTCGTGCCAATAGTGGGAATAGGCCCGAGCGACAGGGTCACGGCAAATAAAAATAACCTTAACCGCACCCAACTGCTGCCGAATGCGTTGAGCCACCCCTGGGTAGCACATATAAATAGGAGTGCTCTCGCCGCGAATAGGGCAATTTGTCAGTGCAAAGTGGTTGAGATAGGCATTCTGGGTTGGAGTTAGATAACCATCATCAAAATAGTGCAGTTCTTTGGGGGCCGAACAATACACGCCTTCGCACTGCGCCATATAAGCATGTAACGACGAGGTGCCGCATTTTTGTGCCCCTGCAATCAGGAATGTCGGTTTCTGCTGGTCTTTCACAGTGTAATACCTTTATTATTTTTTATAGCATAGTACTCGGACAGCCAATAAAAAGCCCGCGTCTCAATAAGACGCGGGCTTTTTATGTGAGCAAGTTAGTACCGAGG
>CAWVSV010000087.1:0-9188 GCA_963933095.1 uncultured Cellvibrionales bacterium | reverse complement strand
AATGACTTAAGTATGGTGCCCAGGAGAGGACTTGAACCTCCACGCCCCGAAGAGCACTAGCACCTGAAGCTAGCGTGTCTACCAATTTCACCACCTGGGCAGATGATTAGCTGTTAAAGAAGCTTAATCTTGTCGTTTTTAACCGGTTTTATCAGCGCTATTCGCACTGAACCAATTTGCCGCTACCGGCTCCTGCCTCACACGGCACTTGTGCATCCTGCACATCGCACTACCTAGGCAGTTGATTAGCTGTTTGTGTCAGCCTATCTCTAAGTTTTTAACCGGTTTTATCAGCGCTATTCGCACTGAACCAATTTGCCGCTACCGGCTCCTGCCTCACACGGCACTTGTGCATCCTGCACGTCGCACCACCTGGGCAGATGATTAGCTATAAAGCAGCTTAATCTTGTCAAATCAGCGAAAAATACAATTCGCTGAGGGGCCGCACTATATTGATCCGCCCCTACCTTGTCAAACGTTTATAGCCACAAATGGGTGAATTTTGTTTATACAAGGACGCGCGCCCTGTATAGTCGCGCAGCGCGCTTTAGGCGGGGCCAAAGAACCCCGTGACAACCTAGACGCAAAAGTCGCATCCATCGGCAGGCAAAAGAAGAATGCTGTATTGCAGCTGTCTGTCGAAACTGAGTATTAGCGGGCCAAAGCGCCAGGTTAATGACCGGTAAAAAGATGCGTGCTTAACACCACCTTGTGTCCGCCCGCATTGTATTGCGGGAGTAAGAGACACAGTTTTATAGGGCCGCGAGGCCAGCAGGGCCGACATATTCGGCCACCAAGGAATACTTTTGAGCAACAATACTGACAGCAACACTGAAGACAGCAAGATCGACCAGGGCACTGAGGGTAATGTTGACCCCCATGCCAGCCGCGAGGCCGAGAACTACGAAAACCCCATCCCGAGCCGCGAATTTATTACCGAGCACCTAGATAACGCTAACGGTCCTATGACGCACGAAGAGTTGTGTGATGAGCTGGGTATGAATACCGATGAGCATATTGAAGCGCTGCGTAGACGCTTGATAGCTATGGAGCGTGATGGTCAGCTAATTAGCAATCGCCATCGCGCCTATGCCAGCATCGATAAGCTCGATTTAGTGCGCGCAACGGTGCAGGGCCACAAAGACGGTTTCGGTTTTGCCGTGCCGATTGATGGCGGCCCCGACATGTATTTGCACAATCGTCAGATGCGCAAAGTGTTTGCCGGCGATGAAGTGCTGGTGCAGCCGTCGGGTGATAACTATCGCGGCAAGCTAGAAGGGCACATTGTTGAGGTGTTGCAGCACAATACGCATCAGCTTACCGGCCGTTTGTTTAGCGATGGCGGCGTGCACTTTGTGCTGCCAGACAACCCGCGTTTGGGACACGATGTGATTATTGCCGCCGGCGACGAGCGCAATGCGCGCGGCGGTCAGTTTGTGGTGGTTGAAATTACTCAGCAGCCGGGCCCTAAAGTTAAGGTTTCTGGTCGCGTGATTGAAGTGCTGGGCGACCATATGGCGCCGGGTATGGAAATTGACGTGGCGATTCGCTCGCACGGTATTCCGCATTTGTGGCCTACCGAAGTGCAGCGTCAGGGCGAGGCGATATCGAGCGAAGTAGAAGAAGCCGATAAAAAGCACCGTGTAGACCTGCGCAAGCTGCCGTTTGTAACGATTGATGGCGAAGATGCCCGCGATTTTGATGATGCGGTTTACTGCGAACCTAAGAAAAGTGGTGGCTGGCGCTTATATGTTGCCATTGCCGATGTGTCGCACTATGTGCAGCCGCAGAGCCCGCTGGATCGCGAAGCTCAGGAGCGCGGTAACTCGGTTTATTTCCCCGATTTTGTGGTGCCGATGCTGCCCGAGAGCCTGTCTAACGGCTTGTGCTCGCTGAACCCTGAGGTTGATCGCTTGTGTATGGTTTGCGAGATGACCATTAGCGATGCCGGTAAAGTGAGCGGTTATAAGTTTTACGAGGGCATTATTTATTCGCATGCGCGCCTGACGTACACCCAAGTGGGCCAAGCCTTGGCCGAGCGTGATGCGCCAACGGGTATTGCCAGCAAGATTAAGCGCGGTTTGAAAAAGCTGGTCGGCGCGAAAGTGTCGCCGACCGGTATGCGTAACAAGATTAAGCATGTGTTGGGTCCCGTTGATGAGCTGCACAATTTGTACGGTGCCCTGCGTAAAGCGCGTACGGCCCGTGGTGCAATTGATTTTGAAACCACCGAAACGCGCATTGAATTTGATGAAAATCGTAAGATTGATCAAATTGTGCCGGTGGTTCGCAACGACGCTCACAAGCTGATTGAAGAGTGCATGTTGGCGGCTAACGTGTGTGCGGCACGCTTTTTAGAGGTGCACAACCTGCCGGCGCTTTACCGCGTGCACGAAGGCCCGGGCGAAGAAAAGCTGGAGCGCTTGTATGAGTTTTTGAAAGAGGTGGGCTTGAGCTTGCCCGGCGAGCGCAATAAGCCGTCGCCGAGTGATTATCAGACGCTGCTGGCGTCTATTAAAGACCGCCCCGATGCGCACTTGATTCAAACCGTGCTGTTGCGCAGTTTGAAGCAGGCTAAGTATCAGCCCGACAACGAAGGCCACTTTGGCTTGGGTTATCAGGCGTATGCGCACTTTACTTCGCCGATTCGTCGCTATCCTGACTTGTTGGTGCACCGCGCTATTCGTCATATTGTGCGCTCGCAAGTAGATACCAAGCATGTTGTGCGTGTGGATGGCGCGCCGCTGCTGAATAAGGGTGATATTTACCCTTATGACTTGCAGTCGATGCTTAATTTTGGTGCCGCCAGCTCTATGACCGAGCGCCGTGCCGAGGACGCTACCCGCGACGTTACGGCTTGGCTCAAGTGTGAGTATTTGCAGGACCATGTTGGCGATGTGTTTGACGGTGTGATTACGGCGGTGACCGGCTTTGGTTTGTTTGTTGAGCTGAAAGATCTGTATGTAGAAGGCTTGGTACACATTACCTCGCTGCCTAAAGACTACTACCACTTTGAACCCGCTACCCACCGCTTAAAGGGTGAGCGCACTGGCCAGAACTTCCGCCTGGGCGACGAGTTGGTGGTGCGTGTGGCCGATGTTAACTTGGATGATCGCAAGGTTGATTTTGAGCTGGAAGAGGTGAAAACCTTTGCCCGCCGCAATAATGCCAAGAAGCCCGCCGGTAAGCGCGGCAATGGTGCTGCTTCTCGTGGAGATAAGCCTCGTGGTGAGAAGCGGGGGGAGAGTCGCGGTGATAAGCCTCGCGGCGACAAGCCGCATGGCAAGAAACCTAGTGGTAAAGGCCGGGGTGCTCCTAAATCGGGCTCTCGTCGTCCGGCGGCTAAAAAAGACGGCGCTGGCTCTGGTTCCAACTCCGAGAGTACGGGCGCGCCTAAAAAACGCAATCGTTCGCGCGGTGGTCGCAAGCGCGGGCCTAAAAAGACTGACTAAACGGTTGAGTCGAATAGCTTGACGTTAAGCGCCGCTTTAAGGGTTCCTTGAGGCGGCGTTTTTGGTAGTGAGACCTTTGCGCGCGTTGGTATTGGTCTCTGGCAAGGCGAAAACCCACAAAAAGAGCGATTTTATAGATGCTAAACGATCGCTTGAGTAGGTTTTAACGCCGCCAGAGGTGAAAGAGTAGGCGCGCAAGATCTCATAGTGAGGCGGGGCTTTAGGCTCGCCTAGCCATAAAGAATAAGGAAACCTGTTGTGAATAAGACTGAACAGAAAGCTAAACAGAAGACCGAGAAGCGCTACGAAAAGAGCCGCCAGAAAAAGACAGCGCCCAAAGATGAGCACAAGAATGAGTACAAGGGCGAGCCTAGGGGTGAATCTGGGAACGACTCTAGGGGCGACGCTAGAAACGGTAAAAAAAGCGCTCAAAAAACAGAATGTGTGTTTGGCCTGCACGCGGTTCAGGCGCTGCTAAAAACCTCGCCCAAGCGTGTTTTAGAGTTGCACCTGTTAACGGGCCGCAGCGACCAGCGTCTGCAAGCAGTGGTGGCTGCCGCCGAGCAGTTTCGCATTGGTATTATTGCCGCTACACGGCAGCAGTTAGATGACATGGCCGGCGTTGGCGACAGCCGTGCAGATGCCGATCATGAGGGTAATCATCAGGGCGTGATTGCGCGTTGTCGGCCGGCCGAGGCGCAGGATGAAACCTATCTGTTTAAGCTGTTAGAGAGTTTGGCTGCAAAAGGCGAAGACCCCTTTTTGTTGGTGCTGGACGGCGTGACCGACCCGCATAATTTGGGTGCCTGTATTCGCACCGCCGAGGCGGCGGGTTGCCATGCGGTGATCTCGCCAAAAGATAACTCGGTAGGGCTTAACCCCACTGTGCGCAAAGTAGCCTGCGGGGCGGCCGAAGTGCTGCCCTTTATTGGTGTAACCAACTTGTCGCGCACTTTAAAGAAGCTGCAGGATGCGGGTATTTGGACCACCGGTACCGCAGGCGAGGCCGAAAAATCGGTGTATGAGGCCGACATGAAAGGCCCGATGGCGCTGATTATGGGCGCCGAAGGGCAGGGCATGCGCCGCTTAACGCGCGAACATTGCGACCACCTGATTAATATTCCGATGGGCGGCACGGTGAGCAGTTTGAATGTGTCGGTGGCCACGGGTGTATGCCTGTTCGAAGCCGTGCGCCAGCGAAATTCCGACTGAAGCTGCTGCGCTTGCTCTGGCGGCGTTAAAATCAGCTGAATGATGCTCATTTACTTCGTGTAAATTCCGCTCATTCAGCTGATTTTGCCTAGCCAGAGCTGCGCTCGCGACGCTTCAGTGGGAATTTCAGTGTTTATTTTAAATTTCAGACCGGCTTGCGCGCTTTAACTCTGAGTTTTTACTTCTAACGGCATTATCTCTATACCGGTACTGCACGAGTGAACGGATTCAGTAGCTAGAGTAATGCATCGCTACACGGATGTAGCATATTAGAATAACGCAGGAGTAGTTATCGAGGAGCAGCTATTGATATGCAGTTGTCGGTATAAAATTCGTCATCAATTGGGTCGTAAGATACTTCGTGTACCAAGAGTAGGCGCCACGAGGCGAATTCCGCATGCTCTTTAGGTGAAGAGGGCTGATTTTGCCTAGCCAGAGCTGCGCTCGCGACGTTTCAGTGGGAATTTCAGAGCGGTTCGCGCGCTTTAACTCTGAATTTTTACCTGTTTAACAAGCGGTAGGCTTTTTCTAGCCACTCGCTTGGCCTACACGGATGTAGGTCCTTAGGTCGCGTCGGGCACGAGCGACAGGCTAGCGACGAGTGATCGTTCGTTCCTTGCGCAATTCTGTGTAATCCCATAGAATACGTGCCCCCAGTTTTGCTGGGGTTTACGGACTGCGGCTGCTCTGATGGTTTAAGCCTTGTGCTTAGACTCTTTAGTTTAACCCTGTCCCTCCTTGCCTTACCGCTTAGACACACACTGTCGGTGGGAGGCTTACCCCGTAAGGAGCTTTATATGCGTCATTACGAAATCGTTTTTCTGGTTCATCCGGATCAGAGCGAGCAAGTACCTGGAATGATTGAGCGTTACACCGCTTCAGTCACCAACACCGGCGGTACTATTCACCGTCTGGAAGATTGGGGCCGTCGTCACATGGCTTATTCAATCAACAAGATTCACAAGGCACATTACGTTCTATTGAACGTTGAGTGTACTGATGAAGGCTTGGAAGAATTGACTACCAACTTCCGTTACAACGACGCTGTTCTGCGTAACTTGGTTATCCGTATGGATGCCCCAGTTAGCGAAGAGTCTCCAATCCTGAAGGCCGAGAACGAAAGCCGCGAGCGTCGTGCTCAGCGCAGCGATCGTCCTCGTCGTGAAGAATCCACCGAAGTAAAGACTGAAGAAGTTGCGGCACCAGCCGAAGCTCCTGCAGACTCTGCTGACGAAGCGAAATAAGGAGACTATCCATGGCACGTTTTTTCCGTCGTCGTAAGTTCTGCCGTTTCACCGCGGAAGGCACCAAGCAGATCGATTATAAAGATCTGGATACCTTGAAGGCCTACGTTTCTGAAACAGGTAAAATTGTACCTAGTCGTATTACAGGTACCAAAGCAAAGTATCAGCGTCAGCTGGCAAGCTGCATTAAGCGCGCTCGCTACTTGGCACTTCTGCCTTACACAGATTCACACGAGTAATAAATGCTCGCGCTCGCTGAATTTATCATGCGCGGGCGCGCGCAGGCCGCAGTGGTGGCCCTTTTAGGGTCTTTATTACCACTGATTAGTCCGGCTGCCGTGGCGCTTGTAACACTGCGTCGCGGCGCTCAAGACGGAGCTTTGGTTCTGGCTTGGGCGCTACTGCCTGCACTGGTTGGCTTATTTGTCGCCAATATGGATGCCCTGATGACCTGGGCAACTATCGCAGGTACTTTTGTTGTTTACGCGGCAGCACTGCTGTTGCGCTACTCGCCGTCCTGGCCCCGTATGTTAATGGGGTTGGTAGCGGTGAGCAGTGCCACAGTGCTGGGCTTGTTGTTCTTGGCGCCAGATGTTGTACAGGTGTTTGTAAGCGCCTTGAACGACATGCTGGCCGAAGTGCAAAAAGCTGCCGAGAGTGAGTCCTCTATACAAGCCACTACGGCTTTGGTAGCGGGGCTGTTAACTTGCGGCATAGTGCTACACGGTGTTGCTGCCATTGCTCTTGGGCGCTGGTGGCAATCACGGTTGTATAATCCTGGGGCGTTTCAGACTGAGTTTCACAGTTTGCGCCTCGGCCGAGTTCAGGCTTTTGTCTGCTTGGCAGCGACGCTTTATTGCTCGCTGCTGGCCGATGATTTGCTGGCTTGGAGTTTGTTGTTTTCGCTGCCTTTATTGGTGGCGGGCATTGCACTGGCGCACTCACTGGTAGCAACAAGAAAGTTAGGCGGACAATGGCTGTTATTGCTGTATGTCACATTGATGATTTTTGCCTATGCGAGCACACTGCTGATCGCACTGGCCTGCATCGATGCGTGGATCAATTTCCGCTCGCGCGTTAAGGCGAAAGTCTGACACTTGAGCGAAACAAAGCATTTAGAGGGTTAGCGAGATGGAAGTTATTCTACTCGAAAAGACTGGTAAGCTTGGTACCATTGGCGACAAAGTAACCGTGAAAGCGGGCTACGGTCGCAACTACCTGTTGCCACACGGTAAGGCTGTTGCTGCTACTGCTGCTAACACAGCAGAGTTTGAAACACGCCGCGCTGCGCTTGAAAAAGCCGCTGCTGAAAAGCTGGCAATTGCTACAGCTCGCGCTGCCAAGTTGGCTGATGTAGCTATTACTATCGAAGCCAATGCTGGCGACGAAGGTAAGCTGTTCGGTTCTATTGGTGCGCAGGACATCGCTGAAGCAATCACCGCCTCTGGCGTTGAAGTAGCTAAGGCTGAAGTACGCTTACCAGAAGGCGCTTTGCGCGATCTGGGCGAGTTCGAGATCAACGTTCAGGTTCACTCTGACGTGACTCAGGCTATTAAGCTGTCTGTTGTTGCTGAATAATCGGAACAATCAGCTAAGCTGATTATTTCGTTGCGCTGGGGTTCGCTCCGGCGATAGCAACGCGGTAGAATCGGGTCTGTTCCTCTGCAGTTTTGGCTGCAGCGGGAACAGGCCCGTTTCTTTTTACGCGTGTCTCAGAATTACCAGAATTTTATCTGGTTGCTTATCTAGTTAGAGGTTGCTTGCATGGACAAAGCTACAGACTATCAAAAGCGCGATCACAGTGGCGCAGGCTTTGGTGCGGACGATAGAACCTCTGACTATATGGGCGATACAGAGACCAAAAGCCTGGCCCCGAATATGCCCCATTCTATTGAGGCTGAACAGGCGGTATTGGGCGGCTTGCTGTTGGAGTATCAGCGGTTCGATTCGGTGGCCGAGACCATGTCGGCCAGCGACTTTTTTCGTGGCGACCATGTGGTTATTTACCAGATGATCCACAAGTTGGCGCAAGACGAAGTGCCATTGGATGTGGTGACTCTGGCCGAAGAGTTGCATAAACATGGTGAGCTGGAGCGGGTGGGTGGTATCGGCTATTTGACCGAACTTGCCGCCAATACTCCCAGCGCCGCCAACATTACCGCCTACGCTAAGATTGTGCGCGAGCGGGCCACACTGCGGTCGTTAATTACGGCGGCGGGCGAGATTAGCGCCCAGAGCTTTAGCCCTGCCGGTCTCGACTCCGACGATCTGTTGCAGATGGCCGAAAAGAAAGTGGCCTCTATTGCCGAAGACCGACCTAAAGAAGGCGGTTTTGAGGGCGTTAACAGTCTACTGAAAAATACCGTCGAGCGGATTGACGAGCTGTTTCGCAGCGATAGTGCTCTGACGGGGTTGTCCACCGGCTTGGTTGATTTGAACGAGCGCACTGCGGGCTGGCAGCCGGGCGAGATGATTGTGGTAGCGGCGCGTCCGTCGATGGGTAAAACCGCGCTGGCGCTTAACTTTATTGAGGCGGCGCTGTTTACTTCGAGCAAACCTGCACTGGTATTTTCGATGGAAATGCCGTCGGAGTCGCTGGTGATGCGAATGATATCTTCTATCGGTCGTATTGATCAGGGCAAGATCCGCAATGGCCAGCTGACCGAAGAGGATTGGCCCAAATTGTCGGCGGCGGTGGCCAAGTTAAAAGACAAACCCTTGTATATTGACGATACCGGTGGCCTTAACCCACAGGAAGTGCGCGCGCGCATTAAGCGTGTGGTGCGCACACACCAGTTGGAACTGAGTAAAAAATTCCCTGACATGCCGCTGGAAGAGCTGCAGGAACAAAGCCAGCCGGGCATGATTATGCTCGACTATTTGCAGTTGATGACCGTGGCCGGTGGCGGTGGCGACGGCCGTACACAGGAAATCTCTGAGATATCGCGGTCTTTAAAAGGCATTGCCAAAGAGTACAACTGCCCAGTGATTGCGTTGTCGCAGTTGAACCGTGGTGTGGAACAGCGCCCCAATAAGCGCCCGATGAACTCGGATCTGCGAGAGTCGGGTGCAATCGAGCAGGACGCCGACGTAATTCTGTTTATTTACCGCGACGAATATTACAACGAAGACAGCCCCGATAAAGGCATGGCCGAGTTGATTATAGGTAAGCAGCGTAACGGTGAGATAGGCACTTGTAAGGCGGCTTTTGTTGGCAAGTACACACGTTTTGAAGATTTAGCCCCAGATTATATGGCGCCTGACGGGTATTAGGCGCAAG
>CAWVSV010000086.1:0-9698 GCA_963933095.1 uncultured Cellvibrionales bacterium | reverse complement strand
AAGTACATGCGCGAAAATCAAAAAGATTTCCGCGGAAAAGTTGATACCTTATTCTTGGGGCAGCAAATGCCGGCGCTACCAGTAAAGGATCGTTTTCAACCTGAAATACAATCCACGCCTAAGCAAGATTAAGCGAGGACGTTAAAGTGAGCGAAACTACAGATCAGGCTCTAGAAAATTCAGTTGAAGATGAGATTGAAAACAGCGGGCCTCAACCGCTGTTGCCGTTCGCTTTTGTAAAGCGCTTTAACACTTTACTACTGCCGGCATCGAGTGATGAAGCCAGAGCCGCTGCAATCTACACCCAAGCACCCACTCTTGAAGCCATGGCTGAAATCAGGCGTGCAAGCGCACTTCCTGTGTCGTTTGAAAAAGTTGACGAAGTCGAGTTTGATCGTGCTCTTGCCAGTGTCTATGAGAAAGACTCCTCGGCCACCATGCAAATGGTGGAGGGCCTGGGGGATGACATGGACCTTGCCAGCCTCGCTGAATCGGTGCCGGAAACGGAGGACCTACTCGAGCAAGAAGACGATGCTCCGATTATTCGCCTAATCAATGCCCTGCTCAGCGAAGCGATTAAACAGGGTGCATCTGATATACATATTGAAACTTTTGAAAAGCGCTTAATTGTACGTTTTCGTATCGACGGTGTACTGCGCGAAGCAGTGCAGCCCAAACGTGCTCTAGCACCGTTACTAATTTCACGCATCAAAGTTATGTCTAAACTCGATATAGCCGAAAAGCGTGTGCCTCAAGATGGGCGTATGTCCCTGAAAGTTGGTGGCCGCGAGATCGATGTACGCGTCTCTACCATGCCTGCCAACAATGGCGAGCGCATCGTAATGCGTCTACTCGACAAACAGGCCGGCCGCTTAAATCTCGCCAATATGGGTATGCAGCCTGATGAGGAAAAACGCTTCAGTAATTTACTGCATAAACCACATGGGATAATGCTAGTTACGGGTCCAACGGGTTCGGGTAAAACCACCACTCTTTACGCCGGTCTGTCACACATTAACGACAAAGCTAAAAATATTCTTACCGTTGAAGACCCAATCGAGTACAACTTAGAAGGGATCGGCCAGACACAGGTTAACACCAAGGCTGACATGACTTTTGCTCGCAGCCTGCGTGCAATGCTCAGGCAAGACCCTGACATAGTCATGATTGGCGAAATTCGAGACTTGGAAACAGCCGAAATTGCCATTCAAGCTAGTTTAACTGGCCACTTAGTGTTGTCTACTCTGCACACCAATACGGCCATTGGCTCGATCACCCGTATGGTAGATATGGGTATTGAACCATTCTTGCTTTCATCAAGTTTAATCGGTGTATTAGCCCAAAGATTAGTACGCACTTTGTGTCCACACTGCAAAGAAGCCCATTTAGCTGATAAAGCCGAATGCGAAATGTTACAACTAGATATCAATAACCCTCCGACTATTTATCGGCCGCACGGCTGCGAAAAATGCAATCATCAAGGCTATAGCGGTCGAACAGGTATTTACGAGTTGATCGCTATCGACGCAGAATTGCGTAGCCTGATTCACAATCGCGCCTCTGAGGCCGAGCTCACCGCCTGTGCACGAACCAAGGGTTCGGGGATACGAGGCGATGGCATCGCTCGCATACTTGCGGGTGAAACCTCGGTCGAAGAAGTTTTACGGGTAACACACAATGACTAATCAAGTCTCGACATCGAGCGGTAATTAGACGTGGCTGCATTTGACTATGTCGCTCTAGACGCTAAAGGTGGACAAAAAAAAGGCACCTTAGAAGCAGACAGCTCACGCCAAGCTAGGCAGCAGTTACGTGACATGGGTTTGATGCCCCTGTCGATGGATGAAAGCGCCAGAAGTCACAAGAATAAAAGTAAGAGTAGTATTAACTTTTTTTCTCCGTCGCTCAGCACCTCAGATTTGGCATTAATCACGCGCCAACTGTCGACCTTAATTCAATCGTCACTACCTATAGAGGAGGCTTTGACGGCTGTCGCACAGCAGAGTGAAGACCCAAAAGTTAGCTCCATAATGTCAGCGGTACGTTCCAAAGTTTTAGAGGGGCATCCACTGGCCAGTGCCATGGCAGAATTTCCGCGCGCTTTTGACCAACTTTACCGCGCCACTATTTCTGCAGGCGAGCACTCTGGCCACCTCGATTTAGTGATGGAGCGCCTGGCCGATCACACCGAGAGTAGTCAAGAATTTAGCCAAACTGTTAAAATGGCTATGATATATCCAATTATATTGCTGCTAATGGCTGTCGGTGTAGTTGTTGGTCTAATGACTTTTGTTGTCCCTAAAATTATCAAAGTCTTTGCCGGCTCAGGTCAAGAACTGCCCTTCTTAACACGAGCACTAGTCTCGGCCAGTGAGTTTATTGGCAGTTATGGTCTTTTAGTGGTGATATTACTAGGTGCCGCTACCGCCGCTTTTATCTACGCGATGCAACAAAAACCCTTTCGTATGCGCGTACACAAACGCATTTTGCACATGCCTTTTTTCAAGAAACTGGTTCGCGGTTTTAACGCTGCCCGCTATGCCAGCACGCTTAGTATTCTCAGCTCAAGTGGCGTACCCCTAGTAGAAGGCATGAAAATTGCTAGTCAAGTATTGTCAAATGACTTTATGCGCCTAAAACTTAATGAAGCTACGACACGAGTCAGTGAGGGTATGAGCCTGAACAAAGCGCTGGCCGAAAGCCGCTATTTTCCCCCTATGATGCTACATATGATTGCCTCGGGCGAAGCATCTGGCCAGCTAGACAGCATGCTCGAGCGAACTGCCAAACACCAAGAACGAGATTTAAAATCATTAATAACTATGATCGTCGGTTTGTTTGAGCCGTTTATGTTGGTATTTATGGGGGTATCAGTACTGATGATTGTGATGGCTATTCTGATGCCTATTATTGATATGAATGACTTGGTTATGTAGCTTTTTAGCACTTAAACTTTAAACATTAAATTTCTCTGGAGCCTCCTATGCGAGCTGTTATGAATGTATCTGCTAAGAATTTTCGCCAAACAGGCTTTACTCTGATCGAAATCATGGTAGTTGTAGTAATAATCGGACTATTGGTTGGCCTGATAGGACCGAAAGTTCTAGGTCGCGCTGGAGATGCTCGGATGACCGCTGCTAAAAGCGATATCAGCAATCTCGGTCGCGCCCTAGACATATATAAGCTCGATAATTACAGTTATCCCAACACTGACCAAGGCCTCCAAGCACTGGTGACTGAGCCTTCCGGCGAGCCAGAAGCACGCAATTGGAACCCTGATGGTTATTTGCCCAAAGTACCTAATGACCCTTGGGGCACAGAGTACATATATATGAGCCCAGGTGTGAACGGCGGCAAGTATGACCTATACACTTTAGGTGCCGATGGACGTGAAGGCGGTGAAGGTGAAGCTGCGGATGTAAACAGCTGGGAGCTGTAATATAGCCCCCTTCTATCGCCATGCAAACTCATAACGCCACGCAGTATTTCAATACTCAATCAGAGAGCCAGCAAGGTTTTACTCTGATTGAATTAATGGTCGTTGTTGTGATAATTGGTGTAATGGCCGCACTGTCTACGATGTCTGTTGGCGGCAATGATATGCGTCGCCTGCAAAGTGAGGCCAACCGCTTACAACAGTTTATTACCTTGACGCAAGACGAAGCTATTTTTCGTCAGAAAAATTTTGGTCTCTACCTCAGTAGCAGCAACGAATACTCACTCCTTACGTTTGATCCTCAAACCCATCTTTGGGTTATCAGTGAGGAGGAAACTTTTCAGGCGTACCCGCTTCCCGGCGGCATAGATATAGATATTCTAGTCGATGGTGAAATACAGCAATTGCCTGTACCCAAGTCAGTGCAAGAAAATTGGGAAGACGATGAAGATTTTGATATTGAAGAACGTCTGTTGCCGCAAATATTAATGTTGGCCAGTGGCGAGGTGTCGCCCTTTGAAATTGAGCTCACACTCAATAACGACTCCTTACTCTCGGTACTAATATTCACCGATGGTTTCTCTGCGGTAACGATAGAGACACATAATGACGGTCGTTAAGTTGCGTAAAAGCTGCGGTTTTACTCTGTTAGAAATTATGGTGGCACTGACTATATTTTCGGTCTGCGCCATGGTATTAATCCAACAGAGCAGTCGCAGTGCTCGCCAATCGCACTATTTACAAACTCGTACACTCTCGACTTGGTTAGCCGAAAACGAGCTGCATCAATTGCGGAGTCAACTGGAATGGCCGGAGCCGGGCAAAAAAAATAAACAACTGGATCTTGGTAGTCGCGAGTGGCAAGTTATCACCGTAATTAAAGAAACATCTCATCAATATTTACGCCAAGTTGATGTCACTGTATCTGAGTACATTCCTAACGAAAAAACGCAAAAGTTCACTCTGAGCAGTTATCTAGGCAAACATTGATGAGCCGTGACAGTCGCAAGTTCTCTCACTCTTACCAAATAGGCTTCACCTTATTGGAAGTAATGATCGCTATCAGTATATTTTCCTTTTTGGCGATCGGCAGTTATCAGTTACTCAGTAGTGAAATTAGTGCACAGGGTCGCCTCAAAGCTCACTCAGCGCAGCTGTACAACTGGCAGCGATCTATGAGGCTTATTCTAAGTGATTTCCAACAAGCCGCTGCGCGCCCAATTCGCGGAGAATATGGCGATAAAGAAAGTGCTATGAAAGGGCTAAGCGACAGTGTCAGTTTCACCCGATCTGGTTGGGCCAATCCTTTTCAGCACCCTCGCAGCATGCAACAGCGAGTACAGTATGAGCTGGACAGTGACGATGATGGTAATCGTTATCTAGTACGACGCTACTGGCAGGTTCTCGACCGTGGCCAAGATAGCGAGGCACAAGAGCAGATCATTATGCGCGACCTTGAAGAGATTCGTTTTCGCTACCGCGACATCACTGGCAAATGGTTCGACAAGTGGCCCCCTACCAGCTCACTCAGTGAAACTAAAGACCGAGATTTACCGGTAATGGTTGAATTTAATTTTAATAGCCTGACTTTAGGTGAATTCATTCGAATAATTAATATTAATAGAGTACAGCCCAAACCTAAACCCGAACAAGAAGAGCAAGAAGAAGAACAAGAAGAAAATCAAGATCAAGATCAAAGCGAGAGCGACGATGAGAGCGGGAACGGAAACCAGACTGAGGCATCCCGCGACCGTCCTTCTGAACAGGAAGAGACATCAAGACCATGACCTCCAATGCACGCCTACAGCAACGCTTACTAAAGCACACGCAACAACGTCAAACCGGTGTCGCGCTCATCACTATGTTGATGATTTTTGCCATTATTACCATTATGACAGCGGACAGTACCGAGCGCATGGGACTGGATATCCGCAAGACTGGTTTTTATCTACACAATGCACAGGCCAATGAATACGCTCTTGGCGCAGAGGCTCTAGCTCGGCAAATACTCTTTGATGACTTCGAAGAAGACGCAAAGACAAGTGCTAATGACCATCTAACTGAGCCGTGGAATAACGTAATTATTCCCCTAGAGTATGACGGTGGGGAGATTGAAATAGTTATTAGGGATTTACAGTCACGCTATAATTTAAACAACTTACTGGATGAAGATGGCAAGACTAACCCCGACGAATTAATTAACTTCAATGCCCTGCTGAGTACTTTATCCCTACCAAGTAATGCAGCTAATAATATCGCTGACTGGCTGGATAACGATACTACACCCATTGGCTACTACAGCGAGGACACTAGCTACCTAAACAAAAGCCCAGGTTATCGTGCGGCCAATCAGTCTATTATTAACAGTACAGAGTTACTGGCTATAGCTGAAATTGATTTCGAAGCATATATGATACTGTCGCCTCTAGTAACAACGCTTCCAAACATTACTCAAATTAACATTAATACTGCCCCGAAAGGGGTGTTAGCTATGATAAGTGGTAAACTCGACCCTGAAAAGATCATTACTGCCCGCGAATTATTGCCCGATGGCTTTACCAGTAGCCAAGAATTTTTAGAGTCAGAAATGGCTGAGAGTGCTGAAATTGATGAACAAAAAATTTCTGTTAACAGTGAATATTTTGAAGTCTGGATAAAATCTCAATTCCAGCAACAATTTTCTTATTTACACAGCGTTTTTTATCGAGACAGTCGTGATGGGCGTTTAGTTTTACTTGGGCGTACATTCAGCCGCCCACTGGATTCAGCGCTACACAACCCATTTACTCAAGCGAGATCGGTCGATATTAACGACGATATCAAAGCCGTCTCTTCTGACAACCAACAAAGCCAGTGACTATGAGCCAGACACTATATCTTTATTATACTGAGTCACTACAGACTCTCGGCAGCCAGAGCCATATTCAATGGTGTTTACAGCAAGACAGCGAACAATCCTATTGGACCTGCTGTATGTTGGCAGAGCTTGGTGAATCGATTGCAGATCAATATGAAGAGCCTATCAGTAATTTTAATTGCACCTTAATACTCGCTATTGAAAACCTACTCTGTACCCAAGTGACTCTGCCAGGCAAGCAGGCCAAGCATTTCAAACAAGCTCTGCCGTTTTTAGTGGAAGAAAAGCTTACCGTTGACATTGAAAGTATGCACTTGTCAACCGGACCGCGAATTGGCGACAACAGCTATAACGTAGTCGCCATCGAGCGTGAAAAACTACAACAACTATTGGCATTTTTAAAAGACAGCGAGATAGAGCCTGATGTTGCCCTTGGTGATGCACAGCTTCTCCAACCTGCTGAGCTTTTTGTTGGAGATTCCCGGGCGTTGCTGAGTTTGAATAGCGGTGAAATCATTGCTGTAGAAAGTGACAATGTAGAACTGCTACTCAACAGTGCTTTTAATAGTAATGGCGCACTCGAATCCACCGAGATACCGAGTCTGACAGTTAACTATGAATCTGAATTAAGTGGCGAAATGGAACTGCAATTGCAAGCCCTCGACAGCGCTCAAAGCGCTCAGGTTAACATTAGTGCAGCTCCCATTGAATTTACCACTGTACTATTAGATCGTATTGCCGATTGCAGATTCATTAATCTATTGCAAGGTACATTTACAGCTAGAAAGAAACACGCTCAGAATCAAGTTAAATGGCAGATTTTCGCACTCGCCGCAGTGGTTTTATTGGCGTTACAACTGAGCTATTTTATCGCTAGTGGTTTCTACTTTAACAATCAGGCTGAAGTCTTTGCGACTGATACCGAAAAACTTTATCGACAGTATTTCCCAGAAGATCGGCGCATAATAGACATCAAAAGGCAGGCTCAAGCGCACTTTCGTGGTGCTAATAGTGAGGGTAACAGTAACTTTGTGGCTTTATTGGGCGCTTTTGCTAACAGTTGGAAAAATAACGCACATAATACGATAAAAATTGAGCAGATACGTTACAACGCAAAACGCAGCCAAATGACCATAGAAGTACAGGCTAAATCTATCGACCAGCTCGATTCATTACAACGTGAAATAACTAAGAAAGGCATTAAAGCCGAGCTAATGTCAGCCAATGAATCAGATACCGGCGTCCTCGGTCGTCTGCAGCTGGGTACATAAGGACTCAATTATGATGACTAAACTATCAAAAGCATTAGAGCCGCAAATAAAGCAGATTAATGACAAACTGCAGCAACTACCCGACAAAGACCGGCAAGCACTATTGCTATTGTCGGTTTTTGCAGCATTGCTAGTATTTATCTTCGCTATATATCTACCCGCTGAAAGCTATCACGACCGAGCCCGACAAAATGCGCAAATCGGTAAAGAGCTCTATCAATGGCTTGAGTCCAAAGAGCAACAGGCCAAGTTGACTAGCCCCAAAACACAAGGAAAAAGCAGTAATCAATCGCTGCTAACATTAGTCACCGAAACAGCCAAAACCAATGGCCTCAGCCTCAAACGAGTTCAACCTGAGGGGGGTGACCGTATTCGTTTATGGCTTGAAGCTGCACCGTTTAACCAAGTTATAATTGCCATAGACAAACTGCAGAGCCTGCACAATTTAAAAATTGATGAATTATCGATGGACCGTAAAGACTCCGGCAAGGTGGATGCCCGAGCGACAATTAGCCGTTAATATTTTCATTAATTTAGCCCCACAACGGTGCAAAGGCAACAAGGATGTTACTCAGTTCTAACTAAAGTGTGGCTTTATATGACTTTCTCCTATAAAAAAGACATACTTTAAACAATTTTTGTATTTGCAGGTTTTTATGAAACGGACATTTTTATCCAAGGCAGTATTTCTAGCCTCACTGTCCCTAAGCGGTCACTCTAGCGCCATTGGTTTGGGTGATGCCAGTCTAAATTCTTGGCTTGGCCAACCCCTCGATGTTTTAATTCCGCTCACTGACACCGTGGGTATCAGCAAGCATGATGTCTTGGTACGCCAGATTTACGGCCAGAGTGCACGCAAACTAAATTTTGAAGACGCCATTAACAGCCCTCGCTATATTATCTCCACTAAGTCCGATGACAAGGGCCAGTTATGGGTTAAAGCAAACACCCGACACTCGGTTACTGATCCATATATTAGTTTGGTACTGCAAGTTGAGATGCAAGGCGGCACTGTAAACCGCGAATACACCTTACTCATGGACATGCCACCCAGTGACAATATCGCTCGCAGCTCTAATTACACTCAGCCATTAAAAACTGATCCACTTGCACCTGTATTCCCGAGTGATAATGGTCTAAACGCCAAGTTTTCCCGCAGCTCTAACTACACCCAGCCATTGAGTGTTTCACCCCAGACGCCAGTGGTATCAACAAATAAAGGCGTCGATGAAAACGCAGCACAAGTCAATAACAACTCCATACGCAGTGTTGTAACGTTAGACAAGAAAGCCGTAGTTGAGCAGAAAGTCCTCGCGACTGAGGTACTAGGCAATGTTAAAACACTGCAGCATAGTGAGAACGTCGCTATTGCGCATGATGACATCAAAAGGATAATGCCAAACCCTGCAGTCGAGCAGCCTACTAAACCTGTCAACACTGCCGTACAGCAGGAAATCGCCGCTGCTATTGCCCTAAAAGAACCAGTAAAATTAATACCCGCTGCAACACCTGCGCAACAAACCGTAGCCACAAACACAGGTCTACACAGCAGCAACTATTTGTATTTTTTAATCGCGGCGCTGTTGCTGTTAGCCTCTGCGCTATTGGCTAAATTATACTGGCCACAATTATATCGCCGCAGCGAAAATCAAACACAAGTCATAGATGCTACAGAAAGATTAGAAACGAGCAGCAGTGAAAATACCCCTGTCGACAGCACAAGCAGTATCCAGAATGAACATGAGATTATAAATCTACGAGCCTCGGTTCTTAATAACGAAAATACAGTATTAGTCGCGCCCACCGAAGAGTCTTGGTTAAACGAGCCATTGCTAGAAGACTTTGATATCGACGAGTTAAATGATTCACTATTAGAAGGCTCAGACATCAGCGCGTTGGATTTCGGCTTAGATATTGAAAACAGCGTGCCAGCTAAATCTTCCGACGACGACGCACGATTAAAGGAAGCGGGCTCAGGTGTCACCGTTAATGGCCAGAATCCTGTCAGTATTGATCTGACAACTGAAATAACTCGAGAATTATCAGAAAATTATGATCTCGACCCAATATCCGACGATACCCTAAATATCAACACCGATAAAAGCCACGGCCGCGGTAAACACTCGGGTAAACA
>CAWVSV010000085.1:0-9945 GCA_963933095.1 uncultured Cellvibrionales bacterium | reverse complement strand
ATAATCGCGGTTTTATAGACTTGTTAAGGCTCTTTTATGGCACTTGCTAAGCGAATTATTCCCTGCCTCGATGTCGATAATGGCCGTGTGGTCAAAGGTGTACAGTTTGTCGATATCCGCGACGCAGGCAATCCGGTCGAGGTCGCTAAGCGCTATAACGAACAGGGCGCCGATGAGATTACTTTTCTTGATATTACCGCCACTCATCAAGGCCGTGCCACCACTGTAAATATGGTGGAACAAATCGCTCGTGAGGTGTTTATACCGCTTACGGTAGGTGGCGGTATTCGCACCGTAGAAGACATTCGGGTAATGCTAAATGCCGGTGCCGACAAGGTCGGTATTAACTCGGCAGCGGTGACCAATCCAGAGTTTGTGCGTGAAGCCTCGGAAAAATTTGGTGCGCAGTGCATAGTCGTTGCCATCGACGCCAAAAAAGTGAGTGCCAAAGGCGAGCCAGGTCGCTGGGAAATCTTTACCCATGGCGGGCGTAAACCCACCGGTATAGATGCGGTCGAGTGGGCTATTAAAATGGCCGCTTATGGTGCCGGTGAAATTCTACTGACAAGCATGGATCAAGACGGTGTTAAAAGCGGCTATGATCTGGGTGTAACTCGAGCCATTTCCGATGCGGTTGATATCCCCGTGATTGCCTCCGGAGGGGTCGGCAACCTACAGCACTTAGTTGATGGTGTTGTTGAGGGTAAGGCCGACGCAGTGTTGGCCGCCAGTATCTTTCATTTTGGTGAGTACTCAGTGCCAGAGGCCAAACAATTCATGGCGTCACAGGGTATCGAAATTCGTTTTTAACGAACGAATTATCCCGCATCAAAAAAGGCAGCCATTGGGCTGCCTTTTTTGATGCGGGATTTAACTTAATTACAGCTTTGTTAGCTCCATTATGGGTATATTTTTTGCCGTTAATAGCAGCTTGCCCCGCTGAAGAGTGTAACCATCAACGTTAGTTATACCTCGTAAAAACATCTGTTCTATCGCCATTTGACTGCCATTTATGCAAGCTCTACGAGCAGACGCCAAAGGGCTAAACTTGAGCGATTGGTCATTGAAAGTGTAATTACCATGAAAAGTATTACAGCCGGAGAAACCGCTCGTTTGACCATTTTTTAGGCTCAGTCTGAGACTAATGGGGCGACCATTGGCAATCATCGTGGGGCTTTTTTCACTCACTAGCTTTACCTGCCAGTTGCCGTTAGTCAGCGCCAGTTGAGTGGGTGCGCGAACGCTGCCTTGTCTGGCAACACCCTGCACTAAAATATCCACGGGTTGCCCGTTATTTTCAAAAGCCGGTATAGCGCTGGTATTGGTGAATAGTAGCTTGCCGTTATCTTCTATATGCGCGCGTAGTGCATAGTTTAGCTGGGGCTCTATCTTACTGGCGTCGTAAGTCATCGTTAGGTGATAAGGTGGGCCTCCTTGAGTGTTGCTAGTTTTTTGATCAATGATAGTGGCCGCTACATCCATACGTGAAATATCGTTAAGTGTGACCCTAACAGTGGCTGTCGGTGGCAACATGATGCGCTCTCGATAACTGACCACTACCGGCAATTGCGTTAAGGCGGCTTTAGTTTGAATACCGGTTTCATTCTGGCTATTGCTGTCAGTAGATTTATCGCTGCATGCTACTAAGCCAACAAGGGCAGTAAAAACAGTGAGTACTATAAATGATGGGAAATTTTTCATGCTGGGCTTCTTGCGTGGAAATTTTTTGGGAAATAACAGTGATTGCTGATGAGCAAGAATACTATTTCTAGCAGTTGTGTATGGTGCTCCGGCACTGCGTCAATTCGCTATCTCGCCTACTTATATGGCTCATGCTTTATGCACTCTGTCGTTTACTATTTATTTGCCGTGCGAGTGTGGGTGCTTACATAGAGTAGGCTTCTTATGATTACTACTCTATCAATCACTATATACCGAGTCGTTATACACTTGCTGGTTTGTATAATCACTACTCGGCAGTCTCTTAGACTGATCGATTATGTCAGTCGAGCTCACCAAATATTGCGGTGTTAGCAGGGCAGAAATAGTCACTACCTCAACGCCTTGTTGTTTTAGTTGCGGCAAGTGTTCTTCAAGTACGGCCAGAGTTTCAGGGTAGGGGTGTCCAATGCCTACAGCCCAGCCGCGTTTTTTAGCAATTCGCAGCAGTTGTTCAAACTGAGATTCGATAAAGGCGTTATCGCGCTGATTATCGAGAAATACATCACGTTTTAAGCTTGGTAGCGAATAATCCTGTGCTATATCAAACGCAAGGCTGTCGGCGCTAGTGCGGCTGTCGACAAAAAATAGTTGCTGTTTACTTAATTCGGCCATGAGCCAGTGCATAGGGGCGGCTTGCTGAGTGAGCAAGCTGCCCATATGGTTGTTAACACCGATGGCATCCGGCAGGGCAGCTAAACCTTGGCGCAGAACGGCCACTAGTTGCTGACGATTCATATCGCTGGTGAGTGCGCCGTCATCGAGTGGGATGCCTGCTATGTTGCTCATCGGGGCATGCAACATTATCTCTTTGCCGCGTTTCCTCGCGCGAAGAGCCAGTTCTTGGCTGTTGGGGCCATGGGGCAGAATAGACAATGTTACCGGGGCAGGCAGATCTATCGCGCGCTGGCCGCGCTTTAAATGATAGCCAAGGTCGTCAATAATAATAGCGATACGCGGCGGTTCTGCCGCCATCAGTAGTGAGCTGAAAAGTACCAGAGTTAGTAGTTGACCTGCGCGGGCTAGTGGCTTGTACATAGGATTACCAAAAGATAATGGCCGCACAGACGGCCGTTTAAAGCTAAATAGACTCGCCTACTATTGACTGGTCTCTAGGCTTTTATCTGGCGAACTCACGACCTTTGCGGCTATGGCCGTTTTGGCGTTGTAGCTGCTGAATATATGCAACCCCTTGAGCAGCGTTAGTGCTTCGTAGACCTGGTTGTCACGCGTCTGCAGGTCTTCAGTGGTTTTATCTTTTACACGGTCATCGGCATTGCTCTCTTTACCGCCATTACCATTGCCTAAATGGCCTTTTAGATCGGCTTCGGTAATGCGCTGCCCAGAGTTTTTTAGCTTGGTTATTTTGGCGCGCTCAACAATCACGTCGGGTTCAATACCTTGGGCTTGAATGGAGCGGCCTTTAGGTGTGAAGTAGAGCGCGGTGGTCATCTTGATGGCGCTGTCCTCACTGATAGGGATAACCGTTTGTACCGAGCCTTTACCGAAGCTGCGGGTGCCCATAATAATACCGCGCTGATGATCTTGCAGGGCGCCAGCTACAATTTCCGAGGCCGAGGCGGAGCCGCCATTGATCAGCACAACGAGAGGTAGGTTGCCGCTATCGTCACCAGAGCTGGCACTGTAATTAAGTTCGGCGTTTTCGATACGGCCTTCGGTGTAGACGATTAAACCGTCATCCAAAAAAGCGTCCGCAACTTCAACCGAAGCCTGCAATACACCGCCGGGGTTATTGCGTAAGTCGAGCACCAAACCCTTTAATGGTTGGCCCTTGTCGGCTTGTTCGGTTGTCAGTTTATTCAGCTCTTGGACCACATCTTTGCCGGTATTGACCTGAAATTGGGCGATGCGCAGGTAGCCATAGCCGTCTTCCAGTATGCGCGTGCGTACACTGCGAACGCTAATAGTATCGCGGGTAATGGTGAGATCGAAAGGTTTGTCTACACCCTCGCGGACAATGGTTACTTTCAAATCGCTGCCTTTGATACCACGCATTTTGTTGACCGCTTCGTTCAGCGATAAGCCTTTAACCGTTTCGCTGTCGAGTTTGATAATCAGGTCGCCGGGTTCCACACCCGCTTCCTTGGCGGGGGTATCATCTATCGGGGAAATTACTTTAACGTATCCATCTTCCATACCTACTTCTATACCTAGTCCGCCGAATTCTCCGCTAGTATTGACCTGCAGGTCTTCAAAATCACTGGCATCTAAGTACGCAGAATGTGGATCGAGTTCAGATAGCATGCCTTTGATGGCATATTTCAGTAGGGTCGTGTCATCCACTTCGCGCACATAGGCTTTGCGGATATGTTGAAAAACTTTGGTGAAAGTGCGCAGATCTTCCAACGGCAGTTGTGGTGTTTGAGCAGGTGCCGGCGTTGTCTTGTCGAGGTTTTCAGCTGCGACTGGGAGAGTCAGAGCAACACTGCCGGCCAAAGCCAAAGCGGCAACAGGCAGTCGTAACGACAGTTTTGTGGATAGCAACTGAGATAGCATTTATAAACTCCTAACACGTCGAATATTGGCACTGTTGCCAAATCTATTTTTACTTTAGCGCGTATCGAGCGCTGAGAGTAAATAGTATTGATAATTTATTGACCATTAATCGGTTTAAAAATTCGATACACACTTGTGTTTAAGCTTTTGTAAGCCAACGCTTGGGGTTGGTAGGCTTGCCATTTTTTCGTATTTCAAAATACAGACCAGTCTGTTCGCGGCCGCCACTGTTGCCCACTGAGGCAATGGTTTCGCCCGCCTCCACCCAGTCACCGGTTTCGCGGAACAGGCTTTGGTTGTGGGCATAAAGGCTCATATAACCGTGGCCATGGTCGACAATGGTGAGTAATCCGTGGCCGCGCAAATAGTCCGAAAATATAATACGGCCGCCGTGAACCGCTTTAACATCTACGCCCGCCATAGCAGCAATAACTATTCCATCCCACTTTAGCGCGGTGCCTTCGCGCGAGCTGCCAAAGCTGTGGCGCAGTCTGCCCTGTGTCGGCCAAATGAGACTACCGCGGCGTTTAGCGAATGAGATTCCGCCGTCGGGGGCAGGCAGTGCAGCAATAGCTGCGGCTACGTGGTCGAATAATTTTTGCAGACGGGCGCGGTCGGCTGCCATAGTTTTAAGTTGTTGGTCTTTATTGGCAATGCTGCGGTTTAGGGCGGCGAGTGTATGCTTGCGCTCGAGTTGGCGGTCGTTCAGTTTGTTATGACGCTGTTGCAGTTGGCGGCGGCTCTGATTGAGTTGCTGAGTTTTCTCAGCAATAGCTGGCTCAATCTGGTCGAGTTCGGTGATGGTGTCGATATAAGTGTCGATTTTGTCGGCGCGGGCATCGAGGAAATAGTCGTAGTACTTCATCATGCGGGATAAGCGCTGGGGCGATTGCTGATTCAGCAGCAGCTTAATATTGCTCTGTTGTCCCAGTCGATAGGCGGCCTCTACCTGGTCAGAAATTTGCTGTTGTTGGCCGCGTTTAGCTTTTTTTAGTAAGTCACGCGACCTGCGGAGATCTATGAGTTTTACTTCATGCTGGTTGAGATCGGTTTTAATCTTCCCGATGTTGTTTAGCAGGTTCCCGATTTCAGTCTCGGACTTTTCTAGGCCTTGTTGTAACTCGCTGCGACTGCCCTTGACCTTTTTAAGTTCAGACTGCAGTTGCTCAATCATATTTTTGAGTTCTTCGAGCTGGCGCAGCTGGTCAGCGTCCTCTGCGCCAACGCTCAATGAAAATGTCAGCGCAAGCGGTATTAGCCAAAACGTAAACTTACGCATGTCTACCTGCTATTTAAGGGTTATTGAAAAAGGGGCCTTAAACGCCCCTTTGTAAGACGGCATTAATCGATTAAGGCTAAGTTTCTACCGGTCATCTCATCTGGCTGTTCCATACCGAGAAGTTTCAGAATAGTGGGTGCAACATCGGCCAGAGATCCTCCCTCGGCAAACTTAAACTGACGCGGTCCCGAGTAAATAAAAGGCACCGGCAAAGTGGTGTGCTGGGTGTGTTTCTGTTCAACGGCGGTGTCGAACATAGTCTCGACATTGCCGTGGTCGGCTGTGATCAGGGCTTCGCCGCCCACCTTTTTAACCGCTTCGAGTACTTGGCCGACGCAGCCATCGACTACTTCTACTGCTTTTACGGCGGCGTCAAACACACCTGAGTGGCCTACCATGTCGCAGTTTGCGTAGTTGCAGATAATGGCATCAAATTTTTGCGATGCAATAGCAGCAATCAGTTTTTCAGTTAGTTCGGGCGCGCTCATCTCGGGTTGCAGGTCGTAGGTCTCTACATTGGGGGAGGGAACTAAAATGCGCTCCTCGCCGTCGTAGAGATCTTCCTGACCGCCCGAGAAAAAGAAGGTTACGTGCGCGTATTTTTCGGTTTCAGCGATACGCAATTGAGTCTTGCCCTGCTGGGCCATGTAGTCGCCAAAGGAATTGATCATTCCTAGTGGTGGGAAGGCAGTGCTAGTGTCAATGCTGGCGGCGTACTCGGTGGTCATCACAAAATCAGCCAGTGTTGGTAGCAGTTCGCGCTCAAAGCCATCGAAGTCGGTTTCTACCAAGGCGCGGGTGATTTGACGAGCGCGGTCGGGGCGGAAATTCATAAACAGTACCGCGTCACCATCTTCAATCGTGGCGGCTTCTTCGTCTTCACCAACAATAATGGTGGCTTTGACAAATTCATCATTCTCATCGCGCGCGTAAGCCGCGGCCAGTGCTGCTTCGGCGCTGATGGCGTCATATTCAGCTTTGCCTTGGGTCATCAAGTCGTAGGCGGCTTGAATGCGATCCCAACGGTTGTCGCGGTCTAAAGCGTAGAAGCGTCCAATAACGCTGGCAATACGGCCCACACCCAGTTCGGCCAACTTGGCTTCGGTTTTTTTGATGGGCGCGGCGGCGCTGCGCGGCGGTGTGTCGCGACCATCTAGGAAGGCATGGACAAAGACTTTCTTAGCACCGCGTTGAGCCGCTAGTTCTACTGCCGCAATAATATGATCGTCATGGCTGTGAACCCCGCCCTGAGATAATAGGCCTAATACATGAACGGCTTTATCGGCAGCAACCGCTTTGTCGACGGCTTCTACATAAACGGGGTTGGTAAAAAAGTCTCCGTCCTCGATGGCTTTATTGATACGGGTAAAATTTTGATACACCACGCGCCCAGCGCCCAGCGTCATATGGCCAACTTCACTGTTGCCCATCTGTCCTTCGGGCAGTCCCACAGCCATACCTGAAGTGGCAATTAGGGTGTGTGGGTTGTCGCTTAATGCATCCAATACCGGCTTTTTAGCGGCAAATATTGCATTGTGTTCGGGGTCGTCAGAGTGACCAAAGCCGTCAAGAATCAGGAGAACTACGGGTTTTTTTAAGTCAGTCATAAGCGTCAATCACTCGATACAATATAGGAATAGGGCCAAAGTCGGCAATTTTACTCTCTTGGCGACGACAACTCTACGGTTAGCCAGTGTATACTGGCGTCTTAATTTTTAGTCGTCATTAAAAGAGTTGAGCGATCGTGGATATTTTTGTCTTTGTTAGTGAACAGTGGGTCCTGGTTTCTGTGTTGATGGGCCTAATCTACATCTACGCATGGCGTGAGAAAACTAAGTCCGGCGCCACCCTGAGTATTCATGGGGTAACGCAGCTGCTGAACCGAGACGAGGCGATCTTGCTAGATGTGCGTGACCAAGCCGAATTTAAAGAAGGGCATATTGTCGATGCCATTAATATTTCTCATGGCAGTCTCAAAGATCGTGTCAAAGAGTTAGAAAAACACAAAACTAAGACTATTGTAGTCGCCGATAAAATGGGTCAGCACGCTGGTGCGGCCGGTCGTTTGTTGGGCGATGCTGGTTTTACCGTTAGCCGCTTGCAAGGCGGAATGAGCGAGTGGGCTAATCAGAATTTGCCTCTCGTAAAATAAGCAGAATTTGATTGAATGATGCGATGCAGGGAGGCACCGCCGCAGGCGCTATGCTGCGCGAGCCCGGGAAATACAGGAGAGTCCGCGTACCATCTCAGTATTTTCCGGGCGACCTGCTCAATAGTTCAGGGCGAACCTATTGAGCGATATAGCTAAAGAGAGAAATAATTATGTCTAACGTTATCATGTACACCACGCAATTCTGTCCCTACTGCGTGCGAGCCAAACAGCTGCTAGCGGCTAAAGATGTTGCGGTTGAAGAGGTGCGGGTCGATCTCAACCCAGAGGAACGCGCCAAAATGATGCGTTTAAGTGGCCGCCGCACTGTGCCGCAGATCTGGATCGGCGACACTCATGTCGGTGGTTTCGATGAGCTCTGGGCTCTTGATCGCAAGGGTGAGCTGGAGCCTCTGCTAGAGTCTGTGCTAACGTAAATATAGGCTTAACACTTGAAAAGCTAGTTAAGGGCACAATAACTCTTGATAAAGCTATTAATACAATCTTACATAACATAAAAATCAGGATTAGAATCATGAGCGAAGAAAACAGCAAGCCGGCAGAAGATCAGGCAACTGCAGGTCAGGGCTCTGAAGCACAAAAAACCAGCGACAAGCCACAGGTACACTTCGGTCTGCAGCGCTTATATCTGAAAGATCTTTCCTTTGAAGCACCTCAAGGTATTAAGGCCTTTGCGCAGGACTGGAAACCTGAAGTGAACCACGAGATGACCACTGCAGTTAATAAACTCGATGACAATAATTACGAGTGCGAGTTGACCTTAACAGTCACTGTTAAGCTGGCTGACAAGGTTGCCTTTCTAGTTGAGGTTAAACAAGCCGGTTTGTTTGGTTTGTCTGGTATGGGTGAGCAGCAAACTGCCCACGCTATGAGCACCGCAGCACCAGAGATGCTCTTCCCGTATGCTCGTGAAGTAATCGATAGTGTTGTAACTAAGGGTTCTTTCCCAGCGCTAATGCTGCCGCCGGTTAACTTTAATGCCATGTTCGCCCAAGCCATGCAGCAGCAGCAAGAGAAGGCTGCAGCGGCCCAGAAAGCGCCAGAAAGCGTGCAGTAAGCTTTTCGCCGCTAAAAAGCCGCATTCAGCCTTATGTTGAATGCGGCTTTTTTATGGCCGCTATTTAGAGTAACTTCTGTAGTCTGCAGTCATATTCGGTTTGTTTAGATGAGGTTAGGTGCATCAATGCGCTTGATGGAAATCTTGTTAGGCGGTGAATCTGCGATAGCTACTGGTTTTTACTCGCAATCACGTTATCGCTCGCTAGTAAATGGTGAGTAGGCTCAGAGTGATTAGCCTTTTAGTGAGGGGGGCTAGAGTTCTTGGTGAGGTAGCCGTTGTCAGGTTGTTAAGTGACATTCAAGCGCGAAGCTTTAAGCGGCAACGATATTAACTGGGTGCGATTTAGTTGTGTTTGGCTATAGCAAGGATTCTGTCTGGCTGGTAAGTAAATTCAATTTTGTCTTGGTTGTTGAGTGGTGCAAGCCCTTCGCTCTGAATTCTTTGAGGGTTGCCATCTGTATTTATAATAAGTCGCAATATTCAGCTGCGCTTGGCTTTAGCTAACAGGCGATCCAGTTGATTGGCAAACTCCATTTTGTCTTGGTTGTTTAGCGGGGCGGGTCCGCCAGATTGAATGCCTGAGCTGCGCATGGTCTCCATGAAATCGCGCATATTCAATCGTGCGCCAATATCATTGGCGGTATAGCGCTCACCTCTTGGGGTTAACACTAACCCGCCTTTCTCTATTAGCTCCGCTGCCAAAGGTATATCGCTGGTGATGATCAGGTCGCCATGTTCGCAGCGCCTAACTATCTCATCGTCGGCCTCATCAAAGCCGCTTGAAACTTGAACGCTATTTATCCAGGGGGTCGCGGGTGTTGCCTGCGAGTGGTTAGCTATGAGTGTTAGAGGGATCTTAGTTCGCTGAGAGGCTTTGAAGAGAATGTCACGAATGACTCTGGGGCAGGCGTCGGCATCAATGTAGATATGCATAGTCTTTCTTCTATCTAAGTAGTCAGGCTAGTGTAACGAAGCTAAAGGGATAAAACTGCTGAATTAATAGGCAGTTTGTGGGTGCTATATAAGTTGAAAGAGGCGACATATATTTATTTTCAATTTCTAATAAGTCTTTGTCAGAAAAGGCTTTACAAGTTTCGCCAGCGGCATATAATGCGCGCCTCTTCAACGGGAAGCCCGCTAAACACGGCGCAGAACGAGGTAGAGGAGTAAGTTAGGAAGCTTTTAAGTTTCCAGTTTCTG
>CAWVSV010000084.1:0-9951 GCA_963933095.1 uncultured Cellvibrionales bacterium | reverse complement strand
TAGTGACGCAGGTTAACAACCCCGGGAAATAGCGTTGAGCTTGGGCAAACATAAATTTCAATTACCAGGGCAAGACATCGCCATTGGAGTGCCAGAAAGTGCCACTAGTTGCCAGTGTCAGCTCGTCTAAACGCTGCGCCAGACGTTCAGCGGCTTGATCTGGGGTGATGTCGCCATAACCACCGATCATTTCGGTGCCAACAAGGCCGGGGTGTAAAATTGCCACCGCCACGCCGATAGGTGTTAAGTCTTGAGCCAATGACACCGCGGCTATATTTAGCGCCGCCTTCGACATACGATAGCCATAACGGCCACCGCTGGTATTGTCGGCCAGCGAGCCCATACGACTGGTAATAATGCCCAGCTTAGCGTGAGCAGAGAACTGCCCCATTAAGGCCTCAGTCACCAGTAAGGGCGCCAGTGCATTGACCTCAAACTGCTGGCGAATTGAATTTTTATCAATACTGCCCAAAGATTCATTAGCTAGAATACCGGCGTTGTTGATCAGTATATCGATAGATACCCCCTTGAGCGCCGCCACCATCTTGCCAATACCCTCGTCTGTTGCAACATCAACACCGTCGATAATATTCACATTTAACGATTCAAGTTCGACAGTTGCCTTGCGACAGAGGGCATACACTGCAAAGCCTTGAGCCTTATAATGTTTGCTAAATGACAGACCAATACCGCGACTGGCACCGGTGATAACAACAACTTTTGACATAATTATTTACTCAAGAAGAATTAGTGACGATAGAAACTCATTCCGCGCTGGCGTCTAGACAGGTTATCCCCAGCAGCATGGTCAGAGTTTTGAATAATCGATGCCTTAATGTAACGGCAAGACCTGCACATTGTCACTACCGAACTGCGCGGTCAAACTACCATCGTCCATCATCGGCGCCTTGGGGTCGATTATTCTGGCCAGTTCGGTATTAATACACAGCAGCACGGTGAGTTCTTTATAGGGTGTTAAATTAATCATCATTAAGTTGCCCTGCCCCGCGCCGTCCTCTGCCTCACCCGGTGTTGATGCCACCACAGCCTCGCAGAGTCCTGACCATTCAAGTTCAGAGCCGTTGATCTTTTTAAACACAATCGGCCCCTCAAGCTTTAACGCTTGCATTGCCGTCGCAAAAGCGCTCATTTGACAGAAACTTTCGGCTTGTGCGACGGAGGCCGCATCAGAACTAGCACCCGTTAATAACACGGCCTTGGTGCCGACAAAAACAGCCGCTAGATCGGTCGACTTAACGGCATCTGAGGGTACATAAATACCCGGAGTTAGAGATGAGGCCTTAAGATAGGTCTCTACAAGTGACTGATATTGATTCGACATTGAGATTTCCATAAAAAGCGAATGGTGTGAGTAAGGATACAGAAAAATGAAGCCCATCAAATGGGTGAGCAGCAAACTGCAGTTCGGCAACGGCGAGTTATGCCGACAAAAAAGACATTTTTTAAAGCTCAAATTTTTCAAATTATGAGGATTTAGACAGTATTTTACAATGGTATTAAAAACAGCCATTAATACTCTAAACTCAAAAATTTCCATAAAAAAACCCGCGCCTCCAGAAGAGGCGCGGGTTTTTAACACACTAAGGTTTCCCTCTATTGCACGAGCATCCAGCCCGAAGTCTTCGCTGGCATAGCCAACACACTCTGTTGATTACCAAAGTTATCACTGATGGCAAGCTTAACCTCGCCATTAGCCGGCTTATGCCAGAGGATGTCGGCACGGCCATCGCCATTAAAGTCAGCCAACTGCTGAGTCCATGCAGAGAATTTATCCGCTAAGTTCTCAACACGATCCTGGCCACCTGTTGGACCACTAATGGCAACTTTAACTGTTCCGGTCGAGGCTCGGCGCCACAGAATGTCGTGGTTACCATCGCCATTGAGATCAGCTATATCAGCAGTCCAAGCGTTAAACTTAGCAAAGTGATTTACTGAAGAGATCTGCTTGCCGTCTGCACCACTGAGACCGACTTTTACCGTGCCGTCATCGCCTTTGCGCCAGAAGATATCGTCACGTCCGTCGCCATCGAAGTCAGCCACTTGTACGTCCCACGCTGTGAAACGCTTAAATGGCACGGCATTTACCACCGACTCTTGGGTGCCTTGGGCATTAGTGAAGACAATTTTTGACGAGCCATCAGTACCGCGACGCCACAACATATCGTCACCGCCGTCACCGTTAAAGTCACCGACGAACACGTCCCAAGCGGCACCCTTGTCGAAGAAAGACTCTTGACGGGCCTGATCACCATTAGCATTGCTGATGCCTATAACAACAGTACCGACTGATGGCTTGCGCCATAAGATGTCGTCACGACCATCGGCATTAAAGTCACCAACATGGGTCTCCCAAGCACTGCCTTTAGCGGCCATGTTATGGACAGCGCCTTGATTGCCGCTAGCATCGCTAATCGCAACTTTAACCGCACCAGTTAGGCTGTCGCGCCAAAGCGTATCAACCGCACCATCGCCATTGAAATCACCCAGTTGGGCGGTCCAATCACTCGCCTTATTATTTAGGCTCTCGGTACGATCAATAGCACCACTACTGTTAGTTATAGCAATTTCTGCACTGCCGTTGGTGTTGCGCCAGAACATATCGGCAGTACCGTCGCCGTTAAAGTCGTTATCAACCGCTGAAGAACCGCTAGAGCTTGAAGAAGAGCTACTAGAACTTGAAGAAGAGCTACTAGAGCTGCTGCTTGAAGACGAGCTAGATGAAGAACCATCGTTAACTTCAGTGTAAGTAACACCAATCGCTGCAGCACAATTAGATCCAGCAAACGCAGGCGCTACACTATAGTTACTAGCACCGCGCACACAGTATGTACCTCTTGTGTTAGCTGGGCCAAACCAGCCTAAGTATGGCGTTCCACCAGACCAAGTTTTGTTCCAACCACAGAAATGATAAGTACCACTTACATCGCCGTTTTCGCTGCCGTTAGGGGCATATCTTGGTGTGGTAAATGCTTGTTCAATCGAATCGATCATGCCCCAATGAGCATTGTTTAATTCATCTACCGTGGGCATGCGCCAGTCGTCATAACCATCCATCGACAAGCTTTCACAACCGGCTTTAGTCTCAGGCCAGCCCTGTCCAGAAAATTGCACATCCTTGGTCCACATCACGCCATCGCTGCCTTCAACATGGCTACCGACAACGACAAATGAACCAGCACCACCACTACTAGAAGATGAACTTGAGCTAGAACTACTGCTAGAAGTGCTACCAGTACCACCACTAGAACTCGTCGAGCTACTAGAACTGGAAGAGCTAGAGCCACCAAAGTCTTCACACGCCTCGACAAAGGTCCAATCACTGGCATTCATGCTTGGCTCTTGGGTGGTCCACCACTTGGCTGCATAAAGATTGCCGCCATTTTGCATCTTGTCGCCGCCACTGGCATTACCCGAATTTGCCCAATTAGGATATTCAGGGAAATCGTCGCAGGTGTTACCACCAATAGAACCACCAGAGCTGCTAGAGCCGCTAGATGAGCCGAATATACATGCACCTTGGTTTATCCATGGGGCATCCATGCCATCGTTTTCCTCGGGGTTAGTCACGGTCCAGTAATTGGCCATGTAGCGAATGCCATTAAATTGAACCTGATTACCTTCTGTAGTCGGGAAAGTCGCTTCCCATTCGCTCAACCCCTGACAGGTATCATAAACACCGCCGGACGAACTGCTTGAAGAAGACGAGTTATCGGCACCAGGTTCCTTATCAAAATCTACATCGACACAGGCATAAAACGCCTCGGGGCTATCTTCAACGCCGCGCTGCCAGACAGAGTATACAATGTGCTTGCCGGTGCGCTCGGGCAAATAAACGGTGTGCGTGGCAACTGCCTCGCGAACGGACTCGCCTGTGTCAAGTATAAAGTCAAGGTCGGACCAGTTGAGTGGCTGAGTAAAATCATGACCCTCACGTGTGATGTAATAGCGGTAATACTGAGTAACGTGGGGCGCGGTATTGGTCCAAGTAAAATCGGTATCGCCGGGGTTTACCCCTGCTGCCACCCAGTCTTCGCGCGCTAAATTGAGCCCCTCGTACTTTCCTGCCTGACCGCCACTGCAGAGCATGCCGTCGGGCACTACCGCCAGATGATCGTCAGCAGCATCGCCCTGATTGACGCCATTAATGTCGTAAAACCCGGCGGTGCCGCTAAGGGCAACCGCAGCTCGACATGCTGTAGAAGTCATATTTTCAACACCCTCAGACTCACATTGAGCAATACGGCTCAAGGGCGTGGTAACGGTGCCATGGGCTGTCGCTACTTGCGGTACAGCGGCTAAAGATGCAGCTACACCACATGCCAAAGCAATTGCTTTGGTACTTACCACTTTACTGGAATTTTTCATGGTTACTTCCTAGTCGTCATTTTATTATTGGTATCGGCGCTTTTAAGCATAATTATTATTTCGATAATGACTGGGTACATCGAATTACGCTCTAAAGTTGAGAATAAAAACACTGTGCAACAGTTGTTTAATATCACTATCAATACAAAAGATCACATCCTGTAATCTGTGGTTGCACGCCATATATCACCGATAAACGACAATATCACAGCACAAAAAACAACCTGTTGCGTCTTAGCTCGGTTTTGCAATGCGCCGACGCGGTTTCAAGAACCATCTAAATGTTCGAGAACCCCACAGTAAATTGAGAAGTAACCCAGTTAAGAAGAAACTTACTCTATAGATGTTCTTCGACTATACCAAAATCGGTAGTTAAGTCACTTTGATGTTATTAAAAGCATATAACCATGAGAAATCGTGACGAATAGCACACGACAAACCGATAAATGAGCAAAATAGTGACACTTAATTTTTTAAGACCAATATATAGCTCTAGCAACGCTATTGAATGGGCACACATGAGTGCCTCTCGCTATTATCGGGCAGGATAACGATGATGCACATGATGTATCTGCAAACAATTATGCCGACAAATATTTAGAAGCTCTTGTCCTTTACAGGTAAGAGCACATCGATAAGCATCCAAAGCCCCCTGTAAGGTTGAATACAGGGATACACTCAATCAGTCAATAGATGCCTTTGTTGGCTACAAGCGACTCATTTGGGTATTTTTAGACATCAACCGCACGCGTGTTGGCCGACTAACAACGCACTGAATTACCTTCATGCTGACGCCATTAGCACCCGCCGTCATTAGCGCAGGCTGGGTATTTAAGTGGGCACACACCACCCACCGCGCTAAAGTCGGTTATCATTGACGTAGCAAAGCTATAACGCCCCGCCACCATCGGGCAGCCAAACCATTTACGGATAAATACCATGGATCAAAATACAGTCACCCAAGAACTCCAGCAGCTTCAAGGTGTATACCAGCTCATCACAGAGTTTTTAGTGCAATACAGCTTTAAAATACTGGGCGCCGTTATTATCTTCATGCTCGGCATGTGGATCGCTGGCAAGGTCGCCAAGTTGATCGCTCGGCAGTTTGCCAAGCACAATATCGATATTTCACTCAGTAATTTCGTCTGTAACTTTATTCGCATACTCATTATTGTCATGGTCGGCATTATTGCCATGGGCAAACTCGGCATCAGTATCACCCCAATGGTGGCCGCCATTGGTGCCGCCTCACTCGGTTTAGGCTTAGCCATTCAGGGCATGCTATCTAACTATGCCGCGGGTATCACCATTATCGTCAGCAAGCCCTTTGTGGTCGGCAATACTATTTCTATTCAAGGGGTAGCGGGCGTTGTCAAAGAGATATTTCTCGGCCGGACTCTACTCAGCAATGAAGAAGGTGAAGAGATCACCATCCCCAACAAACATATTGTCGGTGAAATACTGCACAACTCTTTCGCCAATAAGTTGGTAGAAACACACTTTAACATTCACTACCACACCGACACCGAGGCAGTAATTAAAAGCATTGAACAGGTATTAAAAACTAGCGCTAAGGTTTACCAAGACAAAGGCAGTCAGGTGGGTATCAATGATTTCAATAGCATTGGCATAGAAATAGGCGTGCGTTACTGGGTGCCCACTAACACTTATTATCAGGATAAATTTGCAACTAATCTGGCCGTCTACAAGGCACTCAAAAGTCAGGGCGTTGAAATTGCTCGCCCAAAAGCCATTCATATTGAGCCCTAACGGCTGCAGTGGTTAGCCTGTCGCTCACTACTATAAATACCGGAAATAGAGTACCCAAATACCATGTTAGATAAAACTCTGTCGGGCTAAGAGAAGAAATAGTCAGCAACACCAGTAGCTGTAAAAAATATTTACCACGCTTGGCTACCGTTTTATTTTCTCCCAAACTAACCCACAAAAAAGCCCGCGACTCCCAAAGAGGCGCGGACTTTTTTATTCACTCACCAATAAGGCTTACTGCACTAACTGCCAGATTTCACCTTTATCATAGTGACCGACCACGTTAGCCTGCGCGGCATTGGCATTGTTAAGGATGATCTTAACGGTGCCTAAATTGCTGCCTGTCCTCAACTAACGGTCCTCAACTAACGTCAACTAACGGTAGGCAAAGGTCTACGTTCATGGGCCGAATACCGCAACACCGCGCTAATACATAGGCACAAAAAAGCCCGCGGCTCCTAAAGAGGCGCGGGCTTTTTGATTAGTGAACCATAACTCTTAGTTCACAACAGACCAACCAGAAGGCCTTGACGGCATTGACTGCACGCTCTGCTGATTACCCTGGGCATTGCTGATGGCGAGTTTGACTTCACCACTGGCTGACTTATGCCAAAGAATGTCACTGCGACCATCGCCGTTAAAATCAAGCAAATGATGGCTCCATGCAGAGAATTTAGCGTTCAAGTTCTCCGCCCGTTCCTGACCACCTAACGCGCTACTAATGGCAACTTTCACAGTGCCATCCGACGCTTTACGCCATAAAATATCCGCGCCGCCGTCGCCGTTAAAGTCGCCTAAGTCTGCGGTCCATGCCATAAACTTAGCAAAGTGATTTACCGAGGTTTGCTGCTTGCCATCGGCACCACTGATACCTACCTTTACGGTGCCATCAGATGACTTACGCCAGAAAATATCGTCGCGTCCGTCGCCGTTAAAGTCAGCCACTTGAACCTGCCAAGCGGTGAAACGCTTAAAGGGCACTGCATTAACCACATTGGCCTGCATACCATTAGCATCGGTGAAAACAATTTTTGAAGACCCATCGGTACCGCGACGCCACAGCATATCGTCACCGCCGTCACCGTTAAAGTCACCCACGAAAACCTCCCAAGCCGCACCCTTGGCGAAGAAGGACTCGAGGCGATCCTGATCACCATTGGCATCACTAATACCCACAGCAACAGTACCTACAGAGGGTTTGCGCCATAAAATATCGTCACGGCCATCGGCGTTAAAGTCACCAATGTAGGTCTGCCACGCACTGCCTTTAGCAGCCAAGTTATGGACAGCACCCTGGTTGCCGCTAGCATCGCTAATAGCAACTTTAACAGCGCCGGTGATACTGTCGCGCCAGAGAGTATCTTTAGCGCCATCGCCATTGAAATCACCCAACTGGGCAGTCCAATCAGTCGACTTGTTATTTAGGCTCTCAATAACACCGCTGCTGTTACTTATCGCAATTTCGGCACTACCATTAGTGTTGCGCCAGAAGATATCGGCAATACCATCGCCATTAAAGTCGCTATCAACCCCTACATCAGAGCAAGGAATACCAGCAGTGCCAGAGCCGCTGCCATCGCCGCTGCCTGGACCTCCGCTAGAACCAGGGATGCCGCAATTGTCACCACCAGAGCTGCTGCTAGAAGATCCAGAAGAACTAGAAGAGCTTGAAGTAACATGTGTTGCTAAAACGTCGGTAAACTTCTGCATCAGTGGGTTGCTAGGGCTGCCACAAATAGGCAGAAGATTGGTGTCGCCACCGCCGGTAATACCACCTTGACTACAATCTAGATCGCCCGTTGCAACCCAAATAATAACGCCACCCAAGTTATGGTCTACTACGTATTCAGCCTTAAGGCCGACCGAACGCTCATTGTCGTAGCTGAGGAATTTACCGCCTTTATTGAGGTAAGGCACCTTAGCGCTGTCATCCCAGTTTTCGGTCCAACCAGCCTTGTTGGCCTCAATAATACGGTAACTTGGGGTGCCATCATACGGTGCCCAATCTTCATCTAAAGCGGTACTGGCGGGGCCATCAGGATCCAAAGTAACCTGGCGCTTGATCGTTTGGCTACCCGGCATACCGACCTCAACGGTATCAACAGAGCGACCATAATAGGCCAGTCCCATATTGATTTTTTCGCTAGGTATACCTTCGCCAATCATCCAAGAGGCCAGTGAATCCCAGTTAAAGGTTGCCAAAACGGCGGCCGTGGCCTCATCCTGACCAATACCACTACCTGGGTAATCATACAGTGGGGAGTTGTGACCCGCATTGTTAGACCAACCACCGCTGTAGTCGTAGGTCATCATGTTGAAGGCGTCCATGGTGCGATCAAGCTCAGCCCAATCAAAACCGCTCAGCTTACGAATGTCGGCAGAGAATGCCGCTGTGATCAGTTTATCGGGACCAATCGCGGCGCGAATATCGCGCATCAACAGTTCAAAGTTCTCGTGGTCGATGGTGCGACCACCGTTTGCTTCAGTTCTTGGGTCATGGCTGAAGATATTCATACCAAAATCACCTGGGTATTCCCAGTCGATATCAATACCGTCAAAGCCCATATCGATCAATCTTACACAATCTGCGATAAAGGTAGCGCGCTTAACGGGATCGGCAGCCATTTCAGGAAAGTGCTTACTCATTGACCAGCCGCCCAGAGACGCCATGACTTTGCTACCACTAGCGTGGGCGTAATCGATGACACCGGGAGCTCCGCCTACAATTTTAAGAGGAATGGGGTAGTCACCGCTAATGCCACTAGCGGGGTGAGCCCAAGTCGATGTTGCATTATCAGCGGTAAGACCCTGAGTTTCCAAACGAGCAGCATGGGTTGAATCTGCCCAATAAAGTGCTTCGACTTCGCCGAAGTAAAAGGACATGTCCCAGCTGTCGGTAACGATGGTGTGCAACAGTGGCATTGGCTCTTGATCTACATCCTCTTGATAAATGCCCTCTTGTTTGTAATCGCCTGAGTGCAGAGAACCATCTTTGGCGACACCGAAGAAAGACCAATTGAGGATAGTGTACTTATCCACAGGTACATTCATGTGGTTGAGCATGCCTTTAGCTTCAACACCCGCCGCAGAATCTTTCCATGGATCCCATTGAGTAACGTAACCAATCACCTCTTTGTCGTGATCGGCTTTAGTTGCGGCCAAGATATCCAGTGATATCCCCATGGTAGCAATCAAGGCTGTGGCGCCAGCTACTGCTTTCCTTAATTTTTGAGCATTCATTATAATTCCCTACTATTTTATGATTTTTCAACACTGACATTACAATTGTCAGCGTTTATAAACTCACTGTTTAAAGCACTGTAAACTCGTTCCTAAACGCAGGTTATCCCCTCCGCCTACAGTGCCTCGTTAAAATGTACCCAAGTGGTTTAGCCGTTAGCTGTTGATGCACCCACCCAAACCAGCACGCTTTAAGTCACTCGTGCAAACACCCTAACAACCACAAAATAAAGGCGCAACAAAGACAAGTTAATGAATTTTAGGCGAAAATAGCCACATTTTTGACGCTTTTAAAAGCCGAAAAAGAAAGACAAAAATGAATAGAAAAGTATATAAATCTAATTTATTAGCAAAAAAAAATATATGCCAAATACTGAATAGCAACTTGAGTGGAATATTCCCAATGTTGTTACTGGTGCTCAGGGGATAAACAGATAAAGAAGGGCCGCCTAACTAACCTATTGACGATCCATTAGCATCAACAAAAATATGGCTACGATAGTGATTGAGTATCACTTGATATAGAAATTTATAAAAACCGCATGCCCTGATAAG
>CAWVSV010000083.1:0-10046 GCA_963933095.1 uncultured Cellvibrionales bacterium | reverse complement strand
GACCCCTGACCCCTTTATGACGGGATCCCCGGAATTTGAAACTTGGCTTAAACAGCAGCTGGATCTATAGCGAGGGCCAGTGATATATCCTCTGGTTTGATAGTCGGCGTTATAATAGTTTAAATCCTCGATTCGCAAGTTACTTATGATCCTTCCTGTAATTCTCTGCGGTGGCTCCGGCTCCCGTCTGTGGCCACTATCCCGAAGTAAAAACCCGAAACAATTTTTGTCGCTGACGGGTGATAGCACCATGTTGCAGGACACTATTGCTCGCTTAGAGGGCTTGAACTGCTCTGACCCGCTATTGATTTGTGGTGAAGATCATCGCTTTACTGCTGCTGAACAACTGCGGCAGCTTGGCATTGACGGAGGCAAGGTCATTCTCGAGCCTGCTGGCCGCAATACCGCGCCGGCCATTGCTTTGGCAGCGTTACACGTTATGGCCGAGGGCTCAGATCCCTTGCTTCTGGTGTTAGCGGCCGATCATGTGATTACCCAGCCGGCAGATTTTCGTGCTGCTGTTGAGCAGGCCACTGCGTTAGGTGAAGCCGGTAAATTAGTGACCTTCGGTATAGTGGCTAGCGGCCCAGAGACAGGCTACGGCTATATAAAAAGAAGTGACGACTTGCTAGATACTCGCGGCGAGCAAGGGCAATCAGCGGGTTATAGGGTAGAGCAGTTTGTTGAGAAACCTGACGTAGCCACAGCTGAGCAGTATGTCGCCAGTGGCGACTACTACTGGAATTCGGGGATGTTTTTGGTTCGCGCAAGTCGCTATTTAGCAGAGTTAAAAATACACAGCCCGCAAATTCTCGCCGCTTGCGAGAAGTCTATGGCGGCCGCAGTGATTGATACGGACTTTGTTCGCGCTGAAAAAGAGGCCTTTTTAGCTTGCCCGGATGACTCTATTGATTACGCAGTGATGGAGCCTCTTTGCCAGTCCGCTGATGACTCTAATTCAGCGGTAGTGGTGCCGATGGACTGCGGATGGAACGATGTCGGTTCTTGGTCGGCCTTATGGGAAGTGTCGGAAAAAGACGCGGCCGGCAATGCCTGTAACGGCGAAGTGATGTTAGAGGATGCCAGTAACTGTTATGTGCGCGCCTGCGGCGATAAGTTAGTGGCAGCAATAGGCGTTGAAGACCTGATCATTGTCGATACCGAGGATGCGCTGCTGGTGTCCACTAAAGAACGTGTGCAGAAGGTTAAAGATGTAGTCGGTCGCCTTAAAGCCGATAAGCGTGCATCCATGCAGGCCAAGGCCAGCAACCACCGCAAGGTGTTTCGGCCCTGGGGTTATTACGATTCCATCGACTTTGGTGAGCGCTTTCAGGTGAAACGCATAGTGGTTAACCCCGGGGCCCAACTGAGTTTGCAGATGCACCATCATCGCGCCGAACACTGGATAGTGGTGTTGGGTACGGCACTGGTAACTAAGGGCGACGAAGAAATATTGCTGGGCGAAAACCAGTCGACTTATATTCCCCTTGGTGTCACTCACCGACTCTACAACCCAGGCGTACTGCCACTGGAGATGATCGAAGTGCAGTCAGGCTCGTATCTAGGCGAGGATGATATTGTGCGCTTTGAGGATAAGTACGGGCGCGGATAGGCGACAAGGTGCACAAGCTAGATGCGAGCTTGCTGTGCTTCTAGCTCTTGCTAGCCACAATAGCAAAGCGTGCTGCAGCCGGTACTTAGCAGTGTTAAAGCTGCTGGAGCGATTATTCGACTTTCATATACTCCTTTAGTTATAAAAAGCAAGTGCTTTATGTCATAAAAATCTGTATAGTCCGCAAAAATTAACAGTATTTCTCAAGTGCTCCGTAGAAATATAGAATATCCGCATCATCTTTATAGATTAGGGACAATTATAATGCCGTTCAAATTTGCTACTCTTTCATCCTGTGCGCTATTGCTTGCCGCTCAAGCGCAAGCCGCTATTGACCCAGCCCCGGTTAAGTTTGGTGGGTTTGAATTGATCCCTACTTTAAGTGTTGATCAGCTCCATGATGACAACATCACCATGGCTAATGGTGAGACACCTACCACCGAAGAAATCAGTTCATGGGTTACCGTTGTTGCGCCTGAGTTGCAATTGGGTCTGAAAACTGACAAAAGTGAATATAACGTCGGTTATAAATTGGTCGCCGGCCGCTATGCGTCTAGCCGTGATGATGATTATGTCGACCACTTTATCAATGCCGATGCCACCTGGCAGTTAAGTAGTCGTAATGAAATAGCTGTGCGCGGCAACTACGATCGAGCTCATGAAGATCGCGGTAGTGACACTAGTGGCGATATTGTTCCCAATAGAGATCTCCAAACACCAGATAAATATGCATCCTCTATTTTGGGGGGTACTTACACTTTTGGTGCTGATACCACACCGGGTCGTTTAGTGCTGGATTTGGAAGACTACAGCAAAAAATATACTAATCATCGCGATACCACTCGAGAGCGCGATCGCAGCGATCAAAAAGCTACGGGTACTTTCTACTGGAGTGTATCTTCGGCCACTAAATTGCTTGTTGAGGGCGAGTACACCGATATTGACTACGACCAATCTAGGCCTGACGATGTTCGTAGGGGTGATTATGATGGTAGCCTGGCCCGTGCTTTTGTGGGTGTTGAGTGGGATATTAGCGGCAAAACGACGGGTACCGTAAAACTCGGTTACCAAGAAAAAGAATTCGACTCTACCAGTCGTAAGGATTATGACGGTAGCAGTTGGGATGTCGCTATGACTTGGTCGCCTAAGACCTACTCTGTTTTTACTCTGTCATCGGGTAATAAGCCGCAGGAGTCTAGCGGTATTGGTGACTTCATTGACGCCGAGAATATAACTCTGGGTTGGCAGCACGGCTGGAGCGACCACATTAATACTAGCGTTTACTTGATGGCGCTAAATGAAGATTACGTTAATTCGTTTAATAATCGTGATGATGACTCTATTAACGCCGGTGTTAAGCTTGATTACACTATTAAGCGCTGGGTCAACCTTAGTTTGGCCTATGACTACTCGGATAGAGATTCTAGCGTCGATGGCCCAGCGCTGCCTTTGAGTAGCTTTGATTTTGACCGTAACAAGTTCACTTTGGGTGTCGATGTGTCCTTTTAAAGGATAATATCTAATGCAACACTAAAAAGCGGTGTCGCCTTTATCGATGGGTAAAGGCGACACCGCTTTTTCTATTTATGTTGTGTGTTAAAATATTTATAAAGTATTTGCTTAGCAGGATTGCTCAATGCATAAAATAGTTAAGTTTTTTAGCCTAATAGTGCTGCCACTATTGTTTCTTTCGCTACCAGTGCAGGCGGCGGGTCTGTCTGACTATCGTCTCGGCTCTGGCGACAGGATTAAGCTGCAGGTTTACGGCGAAGAGGAGATGACCGTAGAGACACTGCTGAGTGATGCCGGTACTATTTCTTACCCATTTTTGGGCGAGTTGCGAATTCTCGGTATGACCGTGGGACAGTTGGAATCTAAGGTGATTAGCGGCTTAAAACCCGACTACTTTGTGGAGCCACAGGTGACTGTTACTATTCTTGAGTATCGTCAGTTTTTTATTAACGGCGAAGTGGAAAAACCCGGCGGTTATGCCTTTCAGCCCGGTTTGTCGATCCGCAAGGCGGTATCACTGGCCGGTGGCTTTACTGAGCGCGCTTCAAAAAAGTTAGTAATGGTGATTAGCGACGGTGATGGCGATAAGGAAGAGCGGGAAGAAAAACTGAATAGCCCCGTAGCCCCAGGGGATATTATTACAGTAGAGCAGAGTTTCTTTTAAAAATGGCTTTAAAAGGGTCTTTTTTCGCCATTGCTGCGTTAGCTCCGTACTCAGTTGGTCATGTACTCTTTGTACACTCCCGCCCTGCGTGCGGTGCTTCCTTGCACTAGCTAAAAAAATCCTCCATTTAATTCACGTTTTATTCTTACCCATGCAGCGGTAAATTAAAGAATTGCTTAACTTAACGCTTAAGTTAAAGGCTCATGAATCAAGGAATGTCGATGTCTAGTCAGCCCTCCCAGAATAATTTTCAAAATAGCAGTGCCGAAGAAGTGATCGATCTGCGCCATTATTGGCGTGTGTTGATGCTCAATAAGTTTAATATTGCCGGTTTTACAGCCGTGGTGACGGTGTTCGCTATTTTAGCGGCTTGGTCGATGGCGCCGACCTATCGCGCCAGCACTACCCTCTTGATTGAGGCCAACCAAGCTAAGGTGGTGTCGATCGAAGAGATTTACGGCATGAATACCAAGGGCGACGAGTATTTTTTAACGCAGTTCGAGATTTTAAAGTCGCGCCAGTTGGCGGAGCGCACGGTGCGTCGGTTAGATTTAATTAACAGTGTATTCTTTAATCCGGTCGTCAAGGATGGCTTCAGTCTGAGCTCGTTGTTGCCCAGCGGTAAGCCCGAAATACCGCCGAGTGAAGACGAAGTAATTGCCAAGTTGACCGAAAAGTTTATGGATCGGTTGAGTATTACTCCGGTGCGCAAAACGCAATTAGTTAAAATCAGCTTTGATTCACTCTCGCCTGAGTTGGCGGCGCTCGCTGCTAACACTATGGCCGAGGTTTATATCGAGAGCCATCTTGAGGCCAAGCTGGATGTCACTCGTAAGGCGGCGAATTGGTTGGGCAAGCGCCTAGAGGGCCTGCGCACTAATTTAAGCTTGTCTGAGTTGGCGCTGCAGGATTATCGCGAGCGCGAGAATTTGCTCGACATCGAGGGCGTATTGACACTGTCATCGGCTGAGTTAGAAGAGCTGACCTCGCAGTTGGTTAAAGCACGCCTGCGCCGCTCGGAATTGGACAACCTCAATCGCAAGGCCTCGTCACTACGTAATCGCTCTGCCGATGAACTGCTGTCGATTCCCGAGGTGTTGGCTCACCCGCTGATTAAAGATTTGAAAGATGACGAGTCGAAAGCTAGTCGCGCGGTATCCGATTTAGCCAAACGTTACGGCCCTAAGCATCCCAAAATGCAGTCGGCTAAAGCGGAGAAGATTCGTGCCATAGACTCTATTCGAAATCAGGTGTTGAGTATTATTGCCAGTATCAGCCGCGACTATGAAGTGGCGCAGGACAATGTGGTATCGCTGCAAGAACGTGTAGAAGAGCTGAAGGCGGAGGTGCAGCAGGTCAGTCGTAAAAGTTTTAAATTGAGCGATTTAGAGCGCGACGCTAACACTAATCGCCAGCTGTATGAAATGTTCACTAAGCGAATAAAAGAGACAGACGAAGCCGGTGGTATGCAGGCTGCTCACGCGCGGGTCATCGACTTAGCTATAGAACCGCGCCTGCCGATTAAACCTAAAAAGCAATTAATAGTAGCCCTGGCTATGGTCGCCTCAACCCTATTTGGCGTGGTATTGGCCTTCGTATTAGATATGCTGGATAACACTCTGCGCCGCCCTGAAGATATCGAAGAGCGCCTACACCAAAGTTTATTGGGAATAGTACCTCAGGACAAGAAGCGTACCACCCACAAAGCCTTTGAAGCGTTTGTTAGCGATAGCCGCGGCCAGTTTGCCGAGTCGATTCGTACCATTCGCACCGGTTTTGTACTGAGTAACCTAGATGCACCCGCCAAAATTACGGTCGTTACTTCCTCAACGCCCAACGAAGGCAAGTCGACCATTGCTCTGAATTTGGGTGAGGCTCTGGCGCAGATGGAAAAGGTGTTGCTAATTGATGGCGATATGCGCCGCCCGACTGTTGCCAAAACCTGTGGTCTGGACAGCAAAACGAAGGGTTTGTCGAATTTGGTTTCGGGTACTGCCGAGGCCAAAGAATGCATCTATCGCTGGGATATCGGCAAGATGGATGTAATGCCTGCTGGCATGGTGCCGCCAAATCCGTTGGAACTGCTGTCTTCCAAGCGTTTTGCGCAAGTGCTAGAAAGTCTAAAGAAACACTACGACCGCATCATTATCGACTCGGCGCCGACCCAAGCAGTGAGTGATGCTCTGGTGCTGTCGTCGCTGGCCGATGCTGTGATTTATGTTGTCCGCGCCGATTCTACTTCAGTCAGCTTAGTGAAAGGCTGCCTTAAGCGTTTAAATGATGTGAATGCACCTATCACCGGCGTAGTCTTGAATGGCATGGACATGGATAAAAAGGGCGCCTACAGCGATCAGTATGCCCATTATTATGGTGGCTACTATGGCGAAGAGAGTGAAGAGGAAAGCGGTGAAGAGAGTGATAAAGAGGACAACACTGGAAAAGCATGATTAATGCTCGCTGTCATTTATTACCGAGAATTGTTTATAGATACCCCTGCGGTTTGAACTTAGGCGTTTGTCATGATTGATGTTCACTGTCACTTATTACCAGGTATAGATGATGGGCCTTCAGATGTAGCTGAGGCTCTAAATCTGTGTCGGTTAATGGTGGCCAATGGCATCACTCACGCGGTGGCCACGCCGCATATTCATCTGGGTCGCTGGGATAACACCGAGCAAAGTATTGCTAAAGCTTACGCTACGTTAAGGTCTGCTATTTGCAACCAAAAAATACCTTTGCAGCTGGGTGTGGCGGCAGAGGTGCGTATAGACGCCGAGATTTTACCGCTGCTGGCGATGCAACAAATACCGATGCTGGGCCGCTGGTTAGTAGACGGTGTTGACTATCAGGTGATGCTGCTCGAATTACCGCACAACCAAGTGCCACCGGGCACCGACAAATTAATTGCCTGGCTAAAAACGCGTAATATTTTGGCAATGATTGCTCACCCTGAACGCAACAAGGGATTTCAGCGCAATGTCGATAAGTTAGAGCCCTTTATCGCCGCTGGTTGTCTGTTTCAGTTAACGGCTGCCTCTGTTGTGGGCGGTTTTGGTGATACCGCGCAAGAACTGGCAGATTGGATGCTGGATCAGCGTTTAGCTACGTTGCTGGCTACCGATGCCCACAACGATAAGGGACGCAGGCCGCTGTTGGCAGAAGCCCGAGCGCAGGTTGCTAGTTTATACGATGAACAATATGCCGATCTCTTAGTGCGGCAGAACCCACAGCGTTTAGTCGCTGAGCAGTTTGATTGGCTGAGCGGGGCGGGCGAGCTGTGAAGTTGTGGCGGCTCTATGCGTTGATGCTGTTGTGCACTGCTTGTATTAGTCTGGCAATTGCTTGGACTTGGGCCGATTATCAGTCGTTGCGGGCCGATTATATTGTGGCCAGTTGGCAGCGCGGCGAGCCAGTCACAGAACCAGAATGGCAGCACGCTAAAGACCTGCAAGCCAGTGCCTTATTTTGGCGCGGTCAGCAGCCAGATTATCTAGAGGCAATGGCGCAGCTATATTACTGGCGTAATACTCAAACAGATATCAGTGCCGCTGAACTGGATCAAAATTTTGAAGCGTCGCTGCGTTACTACCGCTTGGCAATAGTCCAGCGCCCTTTGTGGCCTTATGCCTGGGCTAATGTCGCTTTGATCAAAGCGCAGATGCGGCTCTGGGATGCAGAATTTTATACCGCCTTGTTAAGGGCGCAGCAGTTGGGACCATGGGAGACTCGGGTGCAGTTGGCCGTCCATGAGGCGGGTTTAATTAGTTGGCGCCAATTAGATTTTAAAAACCGAGAATTGTTGCTACAGAACTTTAGTAATAGCTTTTTTGCTAGCCAGCGGCAGGTTAAAAAAATGCTGGCACTGACGGAAAAATATTCTTATAAGGCTGCTTTTTGTTTTTATGCCAGGCAACAGCCGGCCGAATCAAGTGTCGCTGCCATTATCGAACGCAGCTGTGGTTAAACACTAATAAAGTTACAAGGAATCGTATGTCTATCGCTAACAGTGGCCTAGTAAAACAGCATCATTCAAGTTTTGCATTGATAGCTCGAATGCTCGACATGGCAATAATTTTTATTACCCTTTGGTTGGCTATTAAATTATCGGGCCAGACTGAACCTTTGATGTTACGTCAAATTTTTTCGGCATTATTAGTCGCATTAATATTACAAGTGGCCGCAGAATTCACCGAGCTGTATCGTTCATGGCGTTCGGAGTCAGTCATCCGTGAAATGTGGGTGGTGGTTAAATTAATTGTTTTTAGTTTTGCTCTAGCTCTAATCACTGCGGGAATGCTTTTCCCTCAACTTTTATTTACTTGGCCGCAATTACCTTACTGGAGCTTACTGCTATTAATAGGTCTGTGTAGTTGGCGGGTGGTAGCGCGAGAATTTTTACATATATTGCGTTCTCGCGGTTATAACACTCGCAGTGTTGCCATTGTCGGCAGCGGTAACTTGGCAGTAGCCGTGGCCAAGCGTTTGGTCGATTGCAGTTGGGGGGGGTATGTCATCAATGGTTTTTACGATGACCGCCAGGAGCTTAATGTAGAAGCGATATCAACGTCAGATTCCGACCGTCGTCATCAAAGCATAGCTGACGATCAGGGGCGAGTAAAAGTGATGGGATGCTTTGATGATGTGGTCGCTCAAGCTGAGTGCGGTAAAGTCGACCATGTCTATATTGCTCTGCCTATGCGCGCTGAGCTTCGGATCATAGAGTTGACCGCACGACTGGCAAATTCCACTGCTAGTATTTATGTGATCCCCGATATCTTTGTGTTTGAGTTGTTGCAAGCCAAAACTATTAATCTGAATGGAATTCCTGCCATCAGTATTGTTAGTGAGCCAATGACAGGAGTAGATGGCTGGCTCAAGCGTATCGAAGATATAGTCTTATCTGCTGTGATATTGGCGTTCATTGCTCTGCCGATGTTAGTGATTGCGACGGCGGTAAAATTGACGTCTAAAGGACCGGTATTCTTTAAGCAAAATCGTTACGGTATCGATGGTCGCTCTATTAAGGTGTGGAAATTCCGCTCCATGACTGTGTGTGAAGACGGCGACACAGTAACCCAAGCGACTAAGGGCGATATGCGTATTACCAAATTAGGGGCATTCTTGCGGCGCACCTCGCTGGATGAGCTGCCGCAATTTATCAATGTGCTCGGCGGCGGTATGTCTATCGTTGGTCCGCGTCCCCACGCGATAGCGCATAACGAAGAGTATCGAGTGCAGATTCCTGGCTATATGATGCGCCATAAAATTAAGCCCGGTATTACCGGTTGGGCACAAATTAATGGCTGGCGCGGCGAAACCGACACTTTAGATAAGATGGAAAAGCGCGTCGAGTTCGACTTGCACTACATACGTCACTGGTCCCTATGTTGGGATTTAAAAATCATCTTGAAAACTATTTTTAAAGGTTTTATCAACGAGAATGCATATTAAGGCAGAGCTCAGTAATCTAGCTAGTTCAAGTCTCATGGATGAGATAAAACTCTATTTAGTCCTTTATTGTATGATCTATTCGTTTATCCTATATATCGGCAGCACACTTTTAGTGAGCTACCGAGCAATGAATAATATACTCTGCTAGTCCTGAAACCATTTTCTTGATTTACTTATGATTTGGAAACTGACATTTTTTTTCGTGCTCGTAACCATTACTTTGGCTGGCTTTTGGCCGGCGCCTACTTCTTATATCGAGCTGGGCTTTTGGCAAGCGACTATCCCTTATACCGAGCTGAGCGTTTGGTCTACGCCTGTTTCTTATATCGATCAGCCGCTGGATAAATTTGCCCATGCATTGGGATTTTTCGCTTTGGCTTTTAGTTTATACCGCGCAAAGTACAGCTCTCTTTGGGTTTCGACGCTGTTATTACTTGCTTGGGGTGCGCTGATTGAACTGGGACAGGAATGGTTTTTACCGCAGCGTACTTGCTCACTAGCAGATCTTTGTGCGAATGGCGTCGGCGTCGCTATAGGGCTAACACTGGAACTAAATTGGCACTTTATTCGCAGACGTAAAACTATTTGTACTGCATCTTTTACCTGAAATTGACTCTTGTTCTTACTTTCTTGTGCGGCTATTGATGTTTGGGATTCGTCTGGCGAGTATTTTTTTCTCGGCAATTGCTACTCAATAATAGCGCCTGCGTGATTCTAATAACGCTTGGATTTAATTCTGGGCAGCACATAATGAAAAAAGCCCCGTCCAGAGGACGAGGCTTTTATTGTATGGTGCCCGGAGACAGA
>CAWVSV010000082.1:0-10046 GCA_963933095.1 uncultured Cellvibrionales bacterium | reverse complement strand
AACAGCCAATAATTTTGAGCAATGCTTGAAAGTCACCTTTTGTGGACGGTACATCCAACAAAAAATAAAGGAGTCAACGTTGTTAATACTCCTTTGCAACCTGTAGCAATCACAGCGTAAGCGTTAACATAAGACAGCCTTGTTTAAGCTGCATCATTAGAAAATTATATTGTTATGTTATAACATAAGCAATATATCTTCGAATGGGTGGTATTCCAGTGCAGCAGCAACAAGTAAAGGTCGTGATTATTGGCGCCGGCCCAGCAGGTTTAGGGTGTGCAGCCTTATTGAAGCAAATGGGCATTAACAACCGCGATATGTTGGTATTAGAGGCCAAATCTATCGGCAGTACATTTAAATCTTGGCCAAAAGAGATGAAGATGATTACCCCGTCGTTTCCGAGTAACGGCTATCACCAGACCGACCTCAATGCGATAACTCCCGACACATCGCCAGCGTTTAGCCTAGGTAAAGAACACCCTAGCGGCGCCGATTATGCTGAGTATCTGCGCAGTTTGGTTGCGCATCATGACATTGAAGTTCGAGAACAAACGCCGGTAACGCAGGTATTGCCGCAGCCGGACGACGGTTTTCTGATAGAAACTCAAGCCGGTGAGACGATTAATAGTCAATACCTTATTTGGGCTGGGGGGGAGTTTTCTGCGCCCAGACTGAACGGCTTTGAGGGCAGTGAACGGTGCCTACATAACAGCCAAATTAGCAGCTGGGAGGATTGTGATAAAGATCACTATGTGGTGATTGGCTGCTATGAAAGTGGTGTGGATGCGGCCTACAACCTTGCCCAGCGAGGCAAGCGTGTCACCTTATTGGATGCCAATGCCGAGCAAACCGACAGCTATGACCCCAGCCGAGTATTGAGCCCTTATACCTCCGAACGTCTGGCCTCAATGGCCAATTCTGACCTTGTTGAGCTTAAACAGGACTTCCGAGTGCAACAAGTAAATGCCCTTGAAAACGGATTTGAGTTAGTTTCTACAAGTGGCCAAACACTTTTCAGTACTGGCAGCCCCATTAACTGCACAGGCTTCAACACCAATCTAGGCCCAGTACAAAGCTTATTTGATGTTGCCGCAAATGGCTTTCCTCTCATCAATAAATTTGATGAGTCCACACGTGTTAGAAACTTATTTTTAAGTGGGCCAAAATTAATGCATGGCGCCATTTTACTGTGCTTTATTTATAAGTTTCGCGGCCGTTTCACCACCCCCTGCAGCATTATTGCTGCTGAGCTGGAGTTGGACACCTCAATATTAAGCCATTATCAGCAAGCCGGCATGCTGTTGGATGACTTTAGCTGTTGTGAAGAACAGCAATGTTACTGCTAATAATTATAGGAATTCGACTATGCAGCTAACCGCATTTTCAAAAATAGATCACTTATTAAATAAATCTCTAAGCTATTTAACACACTCAACTAGCCTGATAATACTGGCCATAATTCTAGGCTCGATAATTGGTTTTTTCTGGCCAAATATCGGCGATGCCGCTGGCAATTTTACCGACACAACAATTTTAATATTGGTATTTTTACTGCTCTTTGAAGTGCCGCTTAAAGGCATTTTTCTGGGCTTATCAAAATGGAAGTTTATCGCCGTGGCCTGGTTGACTAATTTCGCCGTTATTCCTGCGGTTGGCTTTGTTATAGCGTCACTGTTTCTGTCGGGCCAGCCTCTTTTTTATACTGGGCTGGTGATCTATTTCATGGCGCCCTGTACCGATTGGTACCTGGGTTTTACCCGAATGGCCAAGGGCAATGTCGAGTTAGGTGCAGCCCTGTTACCGATTAATATGCTCAGCCAATTAATGTTATTCCCTGTCTACTTACTTCTTTTTGATACTGTGGTCGACTACAGAGTTGATCTAACAGTATTACTCGACTGGTTCTTACAACCCTTAATAGCGGCGATAATTCTTCGTGTACTGCTGTATAAAGTTATGCCGGCCTTGCTGCCATTATGTCGCTATGTTATTCCTCTGGTGTTGGCGCTGTTAGTAGGTCAGATATTTGCTTCAAATATCAATGTACTGGTGGGTAATTTAGCGGTAGTGCCAAGATTACTGTTGGCTATATTTACATTTTTTGTGGTGACCTATTTCATCGGTGACTATGTAGCTCGGTTCTTCAAGTTTGAATACCCAGAGCACTGCCTGTTAAGTTTTACCACAGGCGCACGCAATGCGCCGCTTATGCTCGGACTAACCACAGTAGCTATACCCGATCAGCCACTAATCTACGCCACCATTACCATCGGTATGCTGATTGAGTTCCCACATTTAACGGCATTGAAGTTGGTTTTATTAAAGAGAATCCGAGGCACCTATACCCCACCCAAAATTGGCAACCAGGTGACTCAAAACTAACAGTGATTTCATCCATTAATCCCATATAGCGCTAGCTAACATTGTCAGACAATAACTATCGGGCCAATGAAGGCAAGACTATAGCCGCTCTGTATTCGACCTCAGGCACTATGCCAGCCTCGTTTGGCAGGGTTCATACCACTAAAGATGCCTGCTACACTGGCCTCGAAAATATCAACTACCGAGGAATAACCTTGTACCCCCATACATTGCTAGCATTGACCTTAAGCCTGCTTGGAATATTATCCAATACCTATGCTGACGAGATTACCGATAAGTGTAGTGAGTTTTTTGACGGCCAACAGTATGACAAAGCCTTAATTTTTTGCACTCAAGCTGCGCAACAGGGTGACACTAAAGCTCTATTTAACCTAGGTATCATGTATGACTACGCGCAAGGCGTACCTCAAGATTTTAAGCATGCTGTTGACCTTTACACCAAAGCCGCTAAACAGGGGCATAGTAACGCTCAATCTCATTTAGGGTTTATGTATGATAACGGACAAGGTGTTACTCAAGACTATAAACAGGCTGCGCTGTGGTACACCAAAGCCGCCAAAAAAGGGGTAGTACAAGCCCAATTTTATTTAGGCTTTATGTACCTCAGCGGCAACGGTGTAATCAAAGATAATGCCCAAGCTTATGCATGGTTGGATATGGCTGCTGCCAGTGGCCATGAGGGTGCAACAAGAAGCCGAGGCATAGTCGAGCGACAAGCGACGCCTCAGCAGATAGAGCAAGGTCGAGAATTATCTTCAGCGTATTTTAAAAAATACACTAAATAATATCTTTCATTTTTAGGGGTTTTAGCCACAGCTACATTTATTATTTGCTGCCGACTCAGCTGGAAGCAAATATTCTCTTTCAAGTTTTGATAGCGTTATTGCTTACCTACTGTTTAGACCAGAAATTTAAATTAAACTAATCTGTTGATGTACATTTGTAAAAAGAGTGACAACTTTTATTTGTTACCAACATCGCTATTTAATATAAATTTTTATAACAATTACTATTCTGACCGCCTTCAGGCTTATTAAATCTGACCCGAGGCAATTTCAAGTGCCGCCATGAGTAAGTTAAATAACCGCAACAATACTTAACTACCATCGTAACAGGCAAAGCATCGCGTATGCTCAACCCACCTCGCGCAACACCACGCTCGGCGGTGTATTAAGCACTCGGCGACAACTGAATACACCGAGCGAACCAACCAGCAACGTACCCAGTAATGGGCCCGCCAACCAAAGCTCATAATGTGGCGCTACCGGCATTTTAAACACTTGCTGTTGCAAGCCCAATAGCAGTGCCTCCGAACCCAGCACTGCAATGACTCCCGCACAGGCGCCGAGTAGCGAAAATTCTATCGCCAGACTGCCCAAAATTAATTTTCGCGAACTGCCCAGAGCGCGAATTAGACCCACCTCTTGCAGGCGACTATCGATACTGGCATTGACCGCCGCCACTAGCACTAATATGCCGCCGACCAATATCAGTGCCAATACCACTTCTACCGCACGGCCAACTTTATCAACGATGTCACGTATTTGTTCAATGACCTTGTCAATTTCAATCACGACTATGGTCGGATAACCCCGTAAAACCTCTGCCACTACCGATTTCTCGCTAGCAGGGATATGACTGGAAGTCATATACATGGGAGAAAATTTATCCAGCACCTTAGGCTCAAAAATAAAGTAAAAATTAGGCTTCATATTATCCCATTCAAGCTGGCGCAAACTGCTGATTTCGGCGTCAAGGGTCAAGCCACCAAAGCTAAATTGCAACTTAGCACCCACTTCTACGCCGAGCTTTTTCGCCAGTTTCGATTCCACTGACACTCGCGGTAAACCCTTCTGTCCCTTAGACCCGAGTTCATTCTCTTCCTCTAAGTGCCACCATTTACCAGCGCTGAGTTGATTGTCGGCTGGTAGGTTTTTCGACCAGCTGATATTGGCCTCGCGGCGCAGCAACGGCACTTTTTCACGCTGTGCCGCACTTGGTTCTGCGGCGTTAATTTTAACTAAACGCCCGCGCACCATCGGATAAATCTCGGCGGTATTTAGACCGCGACGCTGTAAAGTTTCTGCCACGGCATCAACCTGTTCTGGAGCGATATTAATTAAAAAATGGTTGGGTGCATCGCTTGGCAACTGCAGTTGCCACTCGTCAATTAAGCTGGTGCGCACCGCATACATAGTTAGTAATAGCAGTAGGGCTATGGCAAACACCACAACCTGCAACAAGCTCTGACCGCTGCGGCGTTTGATGCCGGCTATCGCCAGACGCCAAACACTGCCAGCGCTACTGCCGAGTGCGTGACTTAAACGCAGCAATACTAGCGCCACCACTGCGGCTGCTAATACCACAGCCAACAACGCTGCAGCGACACTTAGAGTCAACCAAATGTTGCCGCTAAACAGATACACCAACAACAGGACCGCCAACGTACCCAACAGCACTTGTACCGTTATACGTACCGACGATACCGGCAGGTCTTGGCGCAATATTCGCAGCGGCGAGATCTTAGGCAGATGCCAAAGCGGTGGCAGGGCAAAAAAGATCAGGCAGGTAACGCCGCTCACAACACCCAGAACATAGGGGCGATAAGATGCAGGCTGTAATTCCACCGCCGCCATTGAGGCCACAGCCAATGCGATCAAACGCTGAAATATTTCTGCCAGTAGCAAGCCGGCAACCGCCGCTGCGAGTGCCAGCAATAACAATTGTCCCAGATACAGGCGTCTGACCTTCCAACTAGAAGCGCCTAAACTTTTTAACAGCGCCACTTGTTCGGTGTGCCGAGCGGCGAAGCGAGACGATGAAATCACTAGAGCGATGCCCGCCAATAACATAGCAATCACAACCGCCAGCAATAAAAACTGTCGTGCCGTGGCCAAAGTAGAGGCCAGCCCTTGTTGCGCTCGCTCTAAGTCCACCAGTTGATGATGGTCGCTAAGCTCGGGTTGTAACTTATCCAGAAATGCTTTTAATTGTAGTTCAGTGCCCGCCAACAGCCAGTGATACGCAATGCGACTGCCCGGTTGAATCACCTCAGTGGCGTCTAAATCTGCGCGGTTCATCATCAACCTCGGCGCAAACAAAGAAAAGCCGCCGCCACGATCGGGCTCAGTAATTATGACTCGAGTTATCTTCAGGCTTTTTTCACCGACAAACACACTGTCGTTAATAGTTAGGTCCAACTGCGCCAACAAGCGTGAATCTACCCAAGCCTCACCTAGGGCAGGCACGGCATCAGTTTTTTCGATATCACCCGGTGCTGTGGCAAAGGGAACCGTGCTGATTTCCATTTGCCCCACCAACGGATAGCCCTGCTCTACCGCTTTAATTGCCGCCAGCTGCATGCGTTCTTCGACGGCAACAGAGCCATCAGCGGTGTGAGCAGAGTAGCCATCAGCGGTCTCACTAAGAGAGCTATCAACGGACTGAACAGAGTCGCCTGCAGTGGCCGGGCTAGCGAACACCATAGAGGAGAAGTTTTCCAGCCGCACCTGCTGTAAACCAAACGCTTGCGCTTGCTGTGACCAAAGGTGTGAGATCGGCTGGGGGCTGTAAATTTGACGGTCGGCGCCAATAAAGCTATTGCTCTGCTTGAGTAATGTCGCGGCTAGGCGATCGCTAAACAAACCAATGGCTGTAACCATAGCCACAGCCAGCAGCAAAGCGGTGAAAAGCAGCTTAACCTCAGCCGAGCGCGCGTTGCGCCAAAGCAACTTGACTGCTAACACGGGAAAATTTCTGTCGTTTGAAACTCGGCACTGGGCAGCACTGCGCCCGCCTCTAATATTAGGTGACAATTGCAGCGGTCCGCTAAGCGTTGTTCATGAGTAACCAGTACTAGGGTAGTGCCTTGCTCACGATTCAACTCGAACACTAATTCGATAATTTTGGAGCCAGTAACGCTGTCGAGATTGCCGGTGGGCTCATCGGCAAATAATATTTTTGGCTCACTAGCAAAAGCCCGAGCAATGGCCACGCGCTGTTGCTCGCCACCGGACAACTGTTTTGGATAATGACTCAGGCGCTCAGCCAAACCCACCCGTGCAAGAAAAGTTTCGGCACGTTGTTGGGCACTGCCAACACCGTGTAATTCCAGTGGCAGCATCACATTTTCTAGCGCGGTTAAGCCAGGCAAGAGCTGAAAGGACTGAAATACAAAACCCACCTGCTCTGCTCGAACACGGGCGCGGCCCTCTTCATCAAGTTCAGACAGGTCTACTCCCGCCAAACAGACGCGGCCCGAACTCGGTGTGTCCAGCCCTGCAAGAATGCCTAATAAGGTCGATTTACCTGAGCCCGAGGCGCCGGTTATCGCCAGCGATTGACCCCGTTCCAAAGACAGAGAGACGTCTTTGAGGATATCCAATTCGCCATTAAACGTGTTTACACGCTTGTTAATCCCTTTTACCTGAAGCATTATTTGACCCATAAAAAAACAATAAACGTTGATAACACTTGAGTGACAAACTTGTCAAAGCGGTTGCATTCAAATATTAAATTAATAAGCCTGATACGGACAGAATCATGAAGTGGATCGCGACACTGTTAATCTCACTGCTTAGTATCAGCGTCCAAGCGCAGACAATATTAGTGCTCGGCGATAGCTTGAGTGCCGCCTATGGTATTGAACTAAAGCAGGGTTGGGTACATTTATTGGAACAGCGTTTACAGCAGAAAAACCCACACAGCCAAGTCATCAATGCCGGCGTTACTGGCGACACCACCGCCGGAGGCCTTAAACGCCTGCCAACACTACTGCAAGAATATCAGCCACAGCTAGTGGTTATTGAACTGGGCGGTAACGATGGCTTGCGCGGCTACCCGCTAGGGCAACTGCATAAGAATATCAGTGCAATGATTGAACTTAGCCATAACAGTGGCGCCGAAGTGTTACTGCTCGGTATTCGTATTCCCCCCAATTATGGCCGCCGCTACAGTGAGGGCTTTTTTAACTGTTACGCTAGATTGGCCAGTGAAAAGCAAACCGCGCTGGTGCCATTTTTTATGGAGGGTGTAGGAGACAACGTTGAGCTGATGCAAGCCGACGGCATACACCCCAATGCCAGTGCTCAGCCCAAGTTGCTGGAGAATGTCTGGCCTCACTTGGAGCCCATCGTTAGCAGCCAAAACAATGAGTAAACATTACCGATTGGGCTCACTCAAATATATTAGATATAACTGGGCGTTTTCGCATCAATGCCCATATCGGTCTCACTAGCGTTAACCGCTGCTAATTTAAGTTCTGGTGTAATAACCGTGTAAATACCGTGTAAATAAATTCCAGCATCGCTGTTATCAATTGCAGTATTAAAAGCCACCTATTACAAAGGTCTCTCACTAATGAAACAACCCATCGGCGGTGGCGCTTCAAAAATTCTTTATGCGCTGAAGACGGCAAAAAAAATGGGCCTGTTGAATTCGGCCAAAGCCCTGTCGTCTAAAAATGCCTGTAAAGCCTGTGCCCTGGGTATGGGCGGCCAAAGAGGCGGCATGACCAATGAGCTGGATGAATACCCCGCTGTCTGTAACAAGAGTATTCAAGCCCAATCCAGTGACATTCAAGCACCTATTCCCAATGCGTTATTCGATTTCTCTATTCAAGAATTACGTGAATTATCGGCACACGAATTAGAGCATACCGGCCGTTTAAGTCAGCCTATATTTAAAGCACGCGACAGCGATCACTATCAACCGGTTGAATGGGACTGGGCGCTGAACTATGCCGCCGAGCGCTTTGCCGCGACCAAACCGAATCGCAGTTTCTTTTACTCTTCTGGTCGGGCCTCGAACGAGTCGGGATTTTTACTGCAATTGCTGGCGCGGGTCTATGGCACCAACAACGTAAATAACTGTTCCTATTATTGCCACCAAGCGACCAGTGTCGGTATGGCCGCTAGTATAGGGACCGGCACGGCTACCATCGAGTTGGATGATTTATCCGAATGCGATTGTATTTTTGTTATCGGCGCTAACCCCGCCTCCAACCACCCGCGTTTTATTCATAAACTTAAGGCGTGTCGTGACAGAGGCGGCAAGGTGGTGGTGATTAATCCAGCCAAAGAGCCTGGGCTAGTAAAGTTTGCCCTGCCCAAAAGCGCCCGCTCGTTAATTGCTGGCGGCAGCGACATAGCCTCGCATTATTTACAACCCAATATCGGCAGCGATATAGCACTGTTTAAAGGCATTGCCAAAGCGCTACTGGCGATAAAGGCGGAACAGTTGCATTTTATTGTTCAGTACACCGAGAACTTCAGTGCCTTTAAAAAAGATATCGACAACACCAAATGGGCTGAAATAGTGAGCTGCTGCGGGATTACCCGCATCGACATAGAAAAAGTCGCCAGCGTCTATGCCAACAGCGAACGTGCGGTATTCGCTTGGGGTATGGGCATGACTCACCACACCTTTGGCTGTGAGAATATTGAATACATTGCCAACTTAGCGCTGTTACGCGGTATGGTCGGCAAACGGTACTCGGGTTTATTACCTCTGCGTGGCCACAGTAATGTACAGGGCATTGGCACTATTGGAGTGAAACCAGTGCTAGCCGAATCCGTATTCACATCATTGGAGCAAGAGTTTAATATTACTCTGCCGCGCGAGGCTGGGCTGGATACGTTTGCCGCGATGGAAGCTGCACATAAGGGTAATATCGACTGCGCCCTCATTAACGGCGGCAACCTTTATGCCGCCACCCCCGACTCTCATTGGGCAGCTGAAGCGCTGAGTAATATCGACTTTAAGCTGTTTCTCACTACCACCTTGAATCAGGGCCATATCCATGGGGTCGGCGATGGCAAAGAAGGGGGCGACACACTGATATTACCGGTGACGGCCCGCGATGAAGAGCCACAAGCCACCAGCCAAGAGTCAATGTTTAATTATGTGCGCCTTAGTGATGGCGGTATCGAGCGACTGAGTAATGTGCGCTCAGAAGTGTCTATTCTGGCTGATTTAGGCCAGCGCTTACTGCCAAACAGCAAAGTAAACTTTAGCCGCTTTCAACAATTTGACTCGATCCGAGAAGCTATAGCTAATACTCTTCCCAATATGGCTGAGTTAAAAGATATCTCTGTCGCCAAAAAAGAGTTCCACATTCACGGCCGAGTGCTGCACACGCCTAAATTCAACACCGACTCAAAGCGCGCTCGTTTTCAAGTGCACCCTATTCCCTGTGCCAATAAGCAGCGTAAAAACTATCCATTTCTGCTCGCCAGTGTGCGCAGCGAAGGCCAATTTAATAGCATTATTTATGAAGAGACTGACAGTTACCGCTTTGATGCCGGCCGCCGCGCAGTATTGATGTGCGTTCAAGACATGACTAAGTTAGGTGTTAAAAACGGTGATAAAGTAGAGTTAAGATCGCCAAATGGGCGTATGGATAATGCCGTGGTGCAAGAATTTGATTTACCGACGGGCAATCTGCTGGCGTATTTCCCCGAAGCCAATGCACTAGCCGAACGCCGTTTAGACCCGCGCAGTAAAACCCCAAACTTCAAATCAATACCGGTTCAAATCATTAAAAAATAGCCCAGATCACAGCGTGCATGAGTTAACAGGCTTTAGGCAATTGCTGAGCGCTTTTTATCTGCCCCGAAGCCAATGCACTAGCCGAACGCCGTTTAGACCCGCGCAGTAAAACCCCA
>CAWVSV010000081.1:0-10073 GCA_963933095.1 uncultured Cellvibrionales bacterium | reverse complement strand
TACTTGAACATGCAGTTTTCGCTGCGCGCTTTGCTGCTGTTTAAGCTCCTCTTCAAACGCGGCAATTTTTTCCGCAATTTGCAGCGCCAATGCTTCATTGTCTTTTTTTAGCGCCTCAACCACATAAACTTCGCGCTCATGTATTTTTTCTTCAAGACTTTTTACTGTCCGCCTACTCTGCATTTCATTCGCCATAACTTCGGTTAGGCTCTGGCGAGCGCTGTCTAAATGGTCACGGGCATCTTCTATTTCTTGCTCGTAAATGACCATGGCGTTGGCATCAATAACACTCTCGCCTATCTCGCGAGCGCCGCCCCGAATCGCAGTCATTAGTTGCTTCAAAATATTCATAATCGACTCTCCCAGTATGTTTTAAGGGTTATTTCAGCAGGTCTTCCACGGCTTCAAGTGCCGCAATGGCGTTGTCACTGAGTGCGACTATTTCGCGCAATACATTGTCAAATAGCGAATGCGTCGACAGGGCACCAAACAGAGCGTATTGGTGTTCAATTTTGGCCCAGGCAGACAACGGTATAGGCACATTTAATTGCAGGCAGCGCTCATTTAACTCGGCGTGGTGGCCCGCAATCACTTCATCCTCATGAAAAAGGTAGGCGATGCACAGCATTTGAGTGTCGGTAAGGGTGATGTAAATGGGAAACTCTTCCTGTCCCGACACCTCTATTTGCAATACTGGCTGCGAGCCAGGTATCGGCAAGCAGTTAAAGCGCCGGCCCTCATAGCTAGCATCGGCCAGCTTTAGGGTTAACTCCTGTAGTGGACTCATCACAACACCTTTTGATTAGGTTAAATCATAGACATATTATGTCTGAAGGCTAAGTTAATCAGCTCGACATATTATGTCAACAATTTTTTCTTGCAATTTTTACCGTTGGCGCTAAAAATCACGGTCCTCTTCATCTTGTCTATAAAGACAATTCTGGTGAGTAAAGGAAGACAATGAAAATTAAAAGGAACAAGCCAATGCACCAAGTACACAGCAGCCAATATTAATTGTTGACATAATATGTCATAGACCATAATCTCTGTTTGACATATTATGTCGTGCGCCGTGTTGTCACGGTATTAACAAGGAGGGCGCAATGATTGCACTCAGCTATTTACTGGAAGATTTCCTCAGCATAATTACCTCGTTTCCAGCCATTATTTATTCGGTCTTACTAACTGTAACTATTATTCTGGCGTTGTTAACGATCGTTGGTCTGCTCGATATCGACGGGCCAGAATTCGATTTTAATATGGATGGCGATGTAGACTTATCGGCTAATGCGCCGACCGCTGAGGGTTTGGCGGGCTTTATGTTGTCTTGGGGCTTAACAGGGGTCCCAATAACGATTGTTTTTTGTGTCTTGTCTTTAGTCGGTTGGTTTATTTGTTATTACGCCGTCTATTTAACCTTTGATTATATTCCCGATGGTGTGCTCGAATATTTGATGGGTGCAGTTATTCTTGTGATTAGTTTTTTTGTTTCATTACCCATAACAGCATTCATGATTAGACCTTTGAGAGGACTGTTTAGTCACGCACAGGCAAAATCGAATAAACACATTTTGGGGCAAGTTGCTGTTATTCGAAGTTCAAAAGTTACGGCTATTTTTGGCGAGGCGACATTCAATGATGGGGGTGCAGGATTACTGTTGCGCGTGCGTAATGGTGACGACAATACATTAAAAAAAGGGGACGCTGTGGTTTTGTTGGAATACAACAAAACGGATGGCACATACCTAGTTATTCCTGAGTCAGAATTTACGTACTAATAACTTAAAATCTTAATCTTTAAATTAAATAAATGGAGTAGTTGCTATGGATATTGATATTTCGGGTTACATGGGTTTTATCATCGGTGTCGGCGGGCTAGTTGCGCTAATACTAATGATTGCCGCTTTCTTTAAAGCTTTTTATATTAAAGTTGCTCAGGGTACAGCCTTGATCGTCAACGATATGACCTCTGTACCAAAGGTGAGTTTCACCGGCGCATTTGTTATTCCAGTAGTGCACAAACGCGAAGAAATGCGCATCTCTCTAATCACCATGGAAGTCGATCGTCGCGGTACCGATGGTCTCATTTGTAACGATAATATTCGCGCCGACATTACCGTGGCCTTTTATTTGCGGGTCAATGAAACGCGTGAAGATGTACTGCGTGTGGCTAAAGCCATCGGTGTCGAGCGTGCCTCGGACCGCGCCGCCGTTAACAGTTTGTTTAACGCCAAGTTTTCTGAGGCTCTGAAAACCGTCGGTAAACAGATGGAATTCGTCAGTCTGTTTGAAGACCGCATTAGCTTTCGCGAGAAAATTGTTGAAGTGATTGGCGACGATCTCAACGGTTATGTATTAGAAGATGTCGCCATTGATTACCTAGAGCAGACGCCCATAGGCAAGCTCGATGGCTCTAATATTATGGACTCCGAAGGTATTCGCAAGATTACTCGGCTGACCGCCGAACAGAATGTTGTGACCAATGAGTTGCAGTGTAATGAAGACTTAGCCATCAAGAAAAAAAATGTAGAAACTAAAGAGGCCATGCTGGCATTAGAGCGCCAGCAGGCTGATGCCGAAGCTAAGCAGGCACGTGAAATCGCTACCGTAGTTGCCCGCGAAGACGCTGAGACTAAGCGAGTACAGGCAGAAGAACGTTTAAAAGCCGAGCAAGCACGTATCGTTTCCGATCAAGAAATTGCGATTCAAGAAGAAAATATGAATCGTGAGGTGGAGGTTGCCGAGCAAAATCGTCAGCGCGCGGTAGTGATCGAAGTAGAAAAAGTGACCCGTGCTAAAGATCTCGAAATTGTCTCGCGTGAGCGCGAAGTTGAGCTGCAAATCATTGAAAAAGACAAAGCGCTTGAAGTTGAAAAACGCGAAATCGCCAATGTGATTCGCGAGCGAGTGGCGGTAGAAAAAACCGTGGCCCAAGAAGAAGAAAAAATTAAAGAAGTGCGCGTAGTGTCTGAGGCCGACCGCAACAAGCAAGTGACGGTAATGGATGCTCACGCCGCCGCCGAAGAAGCGCTGGTGAAAGAGGTGATGTCAGCCGAAGCGGATGCGACTAAAGCTAAGCACAAGGCAGTTGAAATCAATACTCTGGCTCAGGCTGATTTGGAAGCTTCGGCGAAAGAGTCTGAGGCGAAAAAGAAACTGGCTGAAGGTGTGCAAGCCGAGCTGGCAGCGCCAGGTTTAGCGGCGGCGCAAGTGCAAGAAGCCAAAGCTGACGCCATGGAAAAAGAAGGTGTGGCTGAAGCGCGTGTGCTAGAAGAGAAGATGGTGGCCGAGGCTAAGGGCCAGCAAGCCCAAGCCGTAGCGTTGGAGAAGGAGGGGCTGGCCGAAGCCAAGGTGATGGAAGAAAAACTGGGCGCCGAAGCCAGCGGTGAAGAGCAGATGGGGCTGGCACAAGCCAAAGCCGAGCGCGAGAAGGGCATGGCTAATGCCGATGTGATTAAAGCGCGCTTCACTTCAGAGGCCGAGGGCCTAGTGAAAAAGTTTGAATCGCTCAACACCATGACCGATCAGGCGCGTCAGCACGAAGAGTTCCGTATGCAACTCGAAAAGAGCTTTGAAGAAGCAATGGCCTCGATTACTGCCAATAAGTCTATTGCCAATGACCAAGCGCAGGTAATGGCGCAGGCACTTAAAGAAGCCAATATCGACATTGTCGGTGGCGACGGTGACTTCTTGCGTACCATCACTAAGTCTCTATCCGCTGGTAAAGCAGTCGATACTTTTTTAGAGGAGACTCCGCAGATGAAAGACATGCTGGGTAAACTCTTTAATAAGGGCTCGGATGTGGCCAGCACGGCTATAGACGCGCTTAGTTCCAACAAGAGCTAAGGTTTTTTCTATTGTTACCGCCATCGTCGCACTCGTGGCGGTGGCAATATATTGCCCTCAGAAGTATCGGCAAAGTGGCGCGTCTGTGCCCACTATTTTGCCAATACGTTTGAACTTGCCGACCTGCTTCAGTGCATACGCCTAAAGCAGTCACTAAAAGGATGCCACAGTGACCGAAGTTAAAAACACCGATACCGCCAACAACGATAGTGCACAGGTCGATCAAGCCGTGGCCGCTGGCGGCGCCTATGACGTAATACGCAAGCGTTTGCAGGAGCAGGGTCGACTACTGGCAGAAAAATCCAAGGTTTTGAATAAGGCGCGCCTCGACGAATTTGGCAGCACCGATATGTCAGTGGTGGGGCGCGTGCGTGTGCGCACAGAAAACAACTGTGTGGCTCGAGACATCGTGCACGTAGGCAACAGCTTACTGTTTGGTTACAACGTTTTTATCGGCATGAAAAAAGAAACTCAAGTCGAGGATGTTTTCTCTTTATTTCAGCTGCAAAAACAAGACACCAATTTCGATCTTGTCGAGCAACCACTAGCGGCCAGTTTTTTAAAAGACGCAACCTTTGAGCGAGATTTTCGCGAGCTCTACGCCTATTACAAAAATGCGCGGTTGTTACAGTTAACGGTAAAAAATCAAACCTTGTTGGCGTGTTTTCAAATTGGCGATCGCATCGATGATGTGCGGGTATTTCGCTGGACCATATCGGCCGATGGCGACACGATTAAATATATCGACAATCGCGGCGAACGCGATATTGAATTGCCGGCAACACAAGACTTTGAATGGACCGAAGTAAAACGTGAAGACACGGTGTCCGGTCGCCACCCACACTTTAATATTCTCGATAAGGTGTTTGTTGAGACCACTGGCGGCGATCTAACGATTAAGGTCGAAGACAATACCGAAGACGGTCGCGGTATCTATGCCGAGCCGGTGGATGACAAGACCCAGTCCCTCGACGACGCCGATATATTCTATGCCGATCTTAACGATCTTATTCTGCTAAAAATAAAACCCTATCGCGAAAAAAGCTGGCGCTACCTAATATTTAATAACCTCAACCAACAAGTTGATCGCATCGATGAGATCGGTCAGGCCTGCGTGCGCTTGCCAGAAGATCACGGTCTTATTTTCCCTGGCGGCTATTATCTGCAAAATGGCGATTGCAAACGCTTCGATGACAATACCGATGGCCTGCGTTTTAAACGCGCCATAAAATCGCCCAACGGCGAAGATGTACTCTATGTTTTTTACGAACCGGTAGAAGGCCGCGCGGCTCTTTTTGCCTATAATATGATCGAAAAACAGCTGCAGAACCCTATTTTTTGCCACGGTTATGGCCTGTTCGAAAATGGTCTGGGGGTGTTTTTTAACGCCGAATCAGAAGAGCCCACTCGTGTTCACCCCATGCAAATTTGGCAGACACCCTACGTTTCCGATGAATTTGCCAACAACACCCCAGCCAGCCAAACCTTTCTTGGCCGTATTGGCAATCCAGAACTGGTGCGCGGTATTTCCGACCTCTACAGCGTCTGTCGCAGCATCAGTAATCAGTCGGTGTCGGCCGGGTTGTACGAAGATTTAACAAAAAGCGTTAAACGGCTGTTCGACGCCTATCACTGGCTCAGTGACAGCAGCCTCGATAGTGTCTTACCGCTGCTAAAAGACATCGCCGCCACCGCCAATTTGGTCATTGGTGAGTTCGACAAAGTCGAGAGTATTCGTCGCAACTCAGTAGAAGCACTGCGTGAGGCCGAGCTGGCACAAGAGCAAATACTGGCGGCTATACACCCCGATCGTTGGACCACACCCGAAGAATACGTCGAGGCGCTCGATGGTTTGCGCAGGCAGCGCGGGCATCTAATGACTTTGCGCGACTACCGCTATATTGATACGGCACGCATCGCAGAGCTAGATGAAGACATTATTAAGGCCGAGGATCGTCTGAGCGACCACACCGTGGCGTTTTTATCACAAGCCCAAGCGCTGCTACCATTTCATGAGTCACTGGCGCAAATCGACAGCGATGTCGAAGGTGCCGGCACTATTGTCATGTTGGCGCCATTGCTGGCGCAGCTTGAAAAAATGGCCGCGGGTCTCGACCTGTTGTCAGAGTTAATGGCCGGTTTAAAAGTAGACGACGCCACAGTGCGCACGGCCATTATTGATGCTATATCCGAGGTTTATGCCAAGCTCAATCAGAGCCGTGCTCGCGCCAAACACAGCGAAAAAAATCTCGGGCGCGGCGAAGCGGTAGCGCAATTTTCTGCCCAGTTTAAGCTCTTCAGTCAAAGTATTACCAACGCGCTGGGTCTAGCCACTACACCCGATAAATGTGACGAGCAAATGTCGCGACTACTCATTCAGCTAGAAGAATTGGAGGGGCAATTTAGTGCCTTTGACGAATTTCTTGCTGACATTATGGGTAAGCGCGATGAGGTTTATGAAAGCTTTGAAAGTCATAAGCAAACGCTCATAGATGAGCGACAGCGGCGCGCCACCAATTTAGCCGATGCGGCCGATCGTATCATTGGTAATATTACGCGTCGCGCGCAAAAGTTCACCGAAGTCGATGAACTCAACAGTTACTTTGCCGCCGATACTCTGCTATTAAAAAGCCGCGAGCTGGTAGAACAGTTGCGCGAACTGGGCGACGCCGTAAAGGCCGACGATATAGAGTCGCGCTTAAAATCGGCTAAAGATATGGCCGTGCGCGCCCTGCGCGATAAGTCTGATATTTATGAAGACGGCGGCAATGTTATTAAATTGGGGCCAAAGCACAAGTTTAGTGTCAATACTCAAGAGTTAGACCTAACGATTATTCCGCGCAATGGCGAACTCTATAGCCACCTGACCGGCACCGACTTTTATCAGCCCATTCAACACCCCGATTTAGAATCGCTCAAACACTACTGGCAGCAGGCGCTTATTTCAGAGACCGAGCAGGTGTGTCGCGCCGAATATCTCGCTTACAGTATTTACACCGCGGCCGACGAGGGCCGAGATAACCTCAGCAGTGCCAGCTTGCGTGAGTCACTGCACAACCCTGCCGAGTTGACCAAACTGGTGCGCGATTTTGCTGCGCCACGTTATCAAGAAGGGTACGAAAAAGGCATTCACGACAGCGATGCAGCGAACATACTCGGCGCGCTTATTCCTGTATTCGACAGTTGCGATCTTCTGCGGTTTGAACCTGAATGCCGGGCATTAGCCGTCGTTTTCTGGGCCAATACCCAGCGCGAAACCCCACAGCAAAGCTGGCTCGATCGCGCGCACTCGGCACTGCAAATGCTGCACACGTTTAACCGCCGCGATGCTTTGGCACTGCTCAATGCCGATGTCACAAGTTTATTACAAGCGTTTGTCGACACCATGCAACTGCCGCAATCAGCCGCTACAGTGGCACGGGCCGCCGAGTATTTGGTGTTGGAGTTGGCGCGGGAACGATTGGAATTTATCACCAGTAAATACGCGCAGCAATTACAGCGCCAGTTGAAACAGCAGATGGACGTAGCCGGTGCCTGGAAAAAATATCAGGCCTCGCTAAAAAACCTACAGGGCCAAGCCGGCAAACGTTGGTTGCTTACCAAAGCCTGGCTCGAAGCCATGGTCGACGGTATGGACCTAGGCGATATTGGTCACTATATTCCGGAAGCTATCGCCCTAATTAACGCCGAAGAGCGTATTAGCCGCCGTCATACCGAGCTAGACCTGCAGTTTACCGTGACCGATTTAATGGCCGAGCATCCGCGCATCAAACAGCGCCGGTTAGATTTTTCACTCGATGAATTTCTACAGCGCATGGCGCATCATCACTCGGTGGTGGTCCCTGGTTACCATCACTACTTAGCAACGCGCCAGCATATTATAGAGAAGGCGCGCAGCGATCTTCGAATCGACGAATTCAAGCCTAAGCCGCTGAGTTCATTTGTGCGTAATAAATTAATCAACGAAGCCTATTTACCTTTAATCGGCGACAACCTTGCTAAGCAAATGGGCACCCTCGGCGACAACAAACGCACCGATTTAATGGGCCTGTTGATGATGATTTCACCACCAGGTTACGGCAAAACAACCTTGATGGAATACGTTGCCAGCCGTCTTGGCCTCGTGTTTATGAAAATTAACTGCCCATCGCTCGGCCATGATGTGTTGTCGCTCGATCCAGCTCAGGCGCCAAATGCCACGGCCAAGCAAGAGCTTGAAAAAATAAACCTGTCCTTTGAAATGGGCAGTAATGTCATGCTCTATCTCGATGACATTCAACACACTCACCCCGAGTTTTTACAGAAATTTATTTCACTGTGCGACGGCACTCGTCGCGTTGAAGGTATTTGGCAGGGTAAAAGTAAAACCTACGACATGCGCGGCAAAAAATTCTGCGTGGTAATGGCGGGCAACCCCTACACCGAATCGGGCGAGATGTTCAAAATACCCGATATGCTGGCCAACCGTGCCGACATTTATAACCTCGGTGATGTACTGGGCGGCATGGACGAAGTCTTTGCTCTTAGCTATATCGAAAACTCCCTCACGTCCAACCCGGTATTGTCACCGCTGGCCACACGAGAAATGGACGACGTGTATAAATTAGTGGATATGGCGCGCGGCGTAGAAGTGGCCAATTCCGAGCTTAGTCATAATTACAGCGGTGCCGAGGTGGGCGAGATCATCTCGGTATTAAAGAAAATGTTTGCCGTGCAAGACGTAATATTAAAAGTTAATCAGCAGTACATTGCCTCGGCCGCCCAAGCCGACGCATACCGCACTGAGCCGTCGTTTAAATTGCAAGGCAGCTATCGCAATATGAACAAAATGGCCGAAAAAATATCCTCGGTAATGAACGAGGCCGAACTGCAGCAAATGATCAACGATCATTATCTCGGCGAGGCGCAGTTACTAACCGTCGGTGCGGAAGAAAACCTGCTCAAGTTAAAAGCCCTGCGCGGCGTGCAATCAGTAGACGAAGCCCAGCGCTGGCAAGATATTCTGCGCGAATTTAACAAACAGCGCACCATGGGCGGCGACGATGCCGACTCCACCACCAAACTCGCTAATCAACTGGCCGAAGTGGCGGGGCATATGGAGGACATCAGCGGCACGCTAAGTCAGGGCATAATCCTCAAAGCAGAGCAAATATCCCAACACAATTCAGAGCAAAAAGTAGAGCAAAAAGTAGCAACTATCGAAACGCCAGCCACAGCCGACCTTTCCGTCAAACACTTAGCTTCTATAAGCCAAAGTTTGCGCCAAAGCGTCAACTATGGCGAGCAACTCGCGTCTTTGCTCGGCGCCTTGCAAACGGTAAGCGAATCACTGGGCAAGGCCGAATATAAAGTTGAGGTGATTAACCAGCCGGTGCCTGGCTTCGATCGAGTATTGGGCAGTATGGCCGATACCATCGAACACTCCATTTATCCGCTGGTAAAAGTCATGGAAGGCAAGCTCGGATTGGATTTACGCACCCATGATAAATTAGAAGAAATACTGGTAAATTTACGCGGTCAGGGTTTAAGTGAACAAGTCACGCGAGTGAGTCATTCGCCTTTAAAGGAGGAGTAAAAGGCTGTTCAATTTATGCTTTTACCTTAACGACTTATGGGCATTCGCTATCACGCACGAAGTTAACAACGATCAGTGTTTATGATCCTTGGGCGACTATAGATCAGAAAAGGGGCTGCGTACCGCATGCCCACCGCGATTCAATACGTGAGTATAAATTTCAGTTGTGCTCACATCGCTGTGGCCCAGCTGCTCTTGTACGGTGCGTATATCGGCACCCCGTTCTAGCAGGTGAGTAGCAAAAGAATGTCGCAATGTGTGGCAGGTTGCCAGTTTGTTAATACCACTCTTGCGAACGGCCTGCTTGACAGCTCGCTGGGGTACCTGCTCGCTAATATGATGACGACGATGTTTGTTACTGCGCGGGTCATCACTGAATTTTTCTGCTGAAAATAAATACTGCCAGCCCAGCTCAAATGGAGCCTTAGGGTATTTTTTATCCAGCGCAAAAGGCAGATAAACACCGTCCCAATTACTATCGTCACTGTCTTTAATAAATAAACCGCGCACATACTCTATTTGCGCACGAAGTACACCACACAACTCTGGAGCAAGCGTTGTAATACGAGATTTTCGACCCTTCCCATCTCGTACAAGAATAGTCAACTTGTCAAAATCAATATCCTGAACTCTAAGGCGTACGCACTCAATA
>CAWVSV010000080.1:0-10111 GCA_963933095.1 uncultured Cellvibrionales bacterium | reverse complement strand
ACCTTGCTCATCATTTTTAGCGTAATCGCGATAAACGATTAACTGATCGGTACTAATAATTTCATCGCTATTGTCGATAACTACAATAGGTGTGACCGGATTTTCGTTGGGCAACATAATGGCGTGGCGCAAAGTTCGATCAGCATCAGTTTGACCGCCTTCAATCATAATATTGCCGGCAACAGTGTCTATAACTTTATCGGCATCATCAGCCTGAGAAACCTCATTAATCACATCGCCGGTAATGATAAAATCATCACTGCCGGTGCCGCCGATGAGGCTGTATGTAACACCCGTTTCCGAGCCTTGCACATAAAAAGTATCGCTACCTTGCATGCCGTCGATTGATACAAACTCACTACCACTGATATGAGTCAATATCCCTGCACCAACCACACCCGTATGAGTAATCAAAAAAGAATCGTCTTCCTCTGTTCCGATAATCGTGACGGTATCTGTTCCCTCGCCACCATCAATAAAGACATCAGAATTTAGATTGTACTCTATGGTGTCATTGCCTTTACCACCACCGACTACTAAGGTTTTTTCTGCAGGCGCGCTGAGATCACTATCAAGAACAAATGTCCTCAATTCAAAGTGATCGTCGCCATCTTCACCCTCAAGAAATAACATCTCTTTATTGCTATAAACAGAAAACACATCGTGATCATCGCCCCCCCAAAGAGTGGTTAAATGGCTGGTACCGCGGCTTAAGTAACCCCGCGTAGTAAATGCACCGTCACCACCTTGAAATGCATCTCCGGCTAGGGCCGTTGTGGGCTTTGCTTTTACGCTAGTTTCGTAGCCAAACATTTGCCCTACCTGAAAGACATCGTTACCGGTACCGGCATCAACATTAAAGGTGGTTCCAGTGTCGTCAAAAAATATTTCATCATCGCCAGCGTAAGTATTAATTACTACACCGGTTTCACCGGCCATATAATCGTCGACAGTAACAAGTGGCGTAGCATTATCGTGCACAAAAGCGGAGCCATTCAGACTGCTGTCATAGTTGATTCGCTCTACAGCCATATTAGCGGCGTAACTTAGTGAGTTACCGTGCATACGCGCGACAAAATTCTCGCGGACTAAAAACAAGTCGGCATCGGAGGTGCCGTCGATGATCAATTGATTGACTCCATCAACCTTGGGGCTATTACCAGAGGTATTGCCTGAGTCTTTCACATCAATCACATAGTCAGTACCGTTACCGGTTGTATTAATTTGAACGGTATCAGAGCCTTTACCGCCGTCAATCAACAAACTTTCACTGTCAAAACGCGAATGAAGTTCATTTATGGTGATTTTATCGTCGCCACCGCGACCTAAAATATGAACATTGCCTCGCAACAACTGCATATCCAGTGTAATTTCATCGGCATTATCGCCGCCATTTATATCTATGCCTTGAATGTCCGTCGCTATCATTTGACCATACAAAAATGCCTTATCGCTGCCAGCATTCAAATCGACACCGATTGTTTCGGCGCTCATTATTCCACTGTTCAACAATATCAAAACATCATTACCCCCCTCACCCGAAATAATGATGTTTTTCGCAAACAAACTGCCATCGAGACTAATGTAGCTGCCGGAACTGTCGGCGTTGCCGAAATCACCGCGTAATTCTAAGGTTTTAGCCGCGTTAATCACTACGCCCGATTCAAGCACTAAATCATCGCCCGCCAATAGCTTAATACTACCGCTATTAGTTCTAAGCACGCGGTCTTGACGAATAATTAGGTGATCTTCTTTACCGGAAGCGTCGGCGTTGTCATCAGTGGAAATAACAACAATATCGGTTCCTTCGGTGTAGGCAGAACCGGAATTAAGATTGGCACCAGTAACAATAATATCTTTGTCGATGGTAATTGGGCTGTGGGCGACTACATTAACCGAACCGGCAGAAATAATACCTTCTGTGCTATCTGAACCGCCGATGGTCAAGTGTCCCGTATTTGTTATCCAAACACTGCCGGCAATAGAGCGGCCTTCCAAATAACCAACGGTTGTTTGCAGACGATTAGCACTTTCACCAATATCTCCGGCGGCAAACAATTTAATTCGACCGGAATCTGTGCTCACATTCGAACTGGGAGCACCGATAACAGATGTATCGATACCATTTAATATACGGCCGGCACTGACAACAAAAACACTCTTGCCGTTGTTGGTACCTAACGTGTAGATCGACAAGTCACCATCTGTCTCATTTATGTATGAGTTCTCACCGCTCAAGGTGGTCAAAGTGCCAGCACCATTAAAAGTACTGTTAATGTCTAAATCATTATCCGGACTACCAATCCAACCGAGTGCGGCAGTAAGCTCGATATTGTTACCTACCACATTGGCATCTAGAGTATTTATATCATCAAAAATACTAAGGTTTGCCTTAAGAGTCACGTCACCGGCAGATGATTTAATCACTCCCGCGAGTATATCGCCGCCAACCTCTTCGACATTGATGGTATTTTGAGCTTGAATATTTAAACGACCAGTAATCGATATTTCAAGCGTTTTACCGTCTTCACCGACGCTGCCAGTCGTAGCAATTAGATCCACATCTCGAGCGATAATTTTTTCAAACTCGTGATCCAAGGCATCAAGGATAGATCCAGTTTTCGACTCTAGATAAATATCACCGCTCTTAGAAAAAGCTGCGGCCAAGTTGATATCGCCATCGGCCTCTACGACATAGATACTTTGGTAGGCCCGCACAATCAAACTACCGCCCTGAACATCGACACTCAGCTTATTATCGAGCGAACCTATCGCCCCAAAACCTGATTCCAAAATCATACTAGAACCAACGATATCTACCGCAGTGGTCGCCGCACTGGTAATATCACTGTCTTTAACTTTGATACGAACATCACTGTCCGCGGCAATCGAATCAATATTGATATCGTTAATTTCAGCGCCAATATAAGCGGTGCCGGCAGCATCTATCTTGACCTTGCCGGTCGCTTCTAGATCAACATCTTGACGCAGGTCGACACTGATCCCCGTTACCGTAAGCGTCGTATTCACAGGGTCTACCGCTATCGCGGTAAATTCTGCTAGCAAGCTTTTTTCTGAAACTAAATCATACAGTGGTGGGCGCAGACTGCCGGCGCCTAATAATACAGGTTTATCCACTAGCGTAATCGTGCTTTTGGTAACCGATGCTATTTCATAGTAGTTGCCACGTGATGTTTCATTGGCGGTATCCCCCCAGACTTCTATAGTCATGCCAGCACTAAAGTTATCCAACCAACTGACGTCGTCGTTACGCTGAATTTGGTCTGCGCCAACATCGTTATGAATAAAATCAACATTGGCACTGTGGCTATCACCAACCACAAAAGACACATCAACTCGCTCAGATGCCGACAACAATATACGGTCTTCTTTCGACATATTATCGAGGTTAATCAGCTGACGCCCCGTTGCCGACCCCACATCACCGAGCGCTTTAATGGTAACGTTGGCGGCCGAAATATTAGCCTCTTCAATATCAAATACCGTGCTGGACACGGGTTTAAGTATGCCTGCACTGACTAAATTGAGCAGCTCGACTTCTTTCCAAACTTTTATTGATCCAGTAACTTGATCTGATTGGTGAACTGAAAGCTGATAGTCGTAATCATCACTGTATGAATTGGCATCTACAGTATGGCCAGTTGCCACATTGAGATGCTGATTCAGGTAGTCCTGGTTGCCATAGGTTTTATGTAACTCGCGGTATTCCGCAGTGCGCTTCACTTCTTGCGCGGTAATGGCCGCTGCAATATCGGCACTCGGCATACCCTGTCGTTCGTAGGATGCATGGTAGGCTTGGCGCTCTTGAGCACTAAAGGTTACCTTAAAGCTGGCATCGTATACTGATGAGTCAACTTGCTGCATTCGCAGTTCCCAGTAACTCTGATACTCCTGCTGAAAACCGGCACGATAACTCTCTTGCACTTGCGCTATTTTTTGAATAGCCCCGGTATCGGCCGTCAAGCCTAGATCAGTCCATAGACCGCCTTTTAATTGAGTGATTGTGCGCTCATCGCGAACCGAAGAATTATTACCGTCAACCAACGCTCCAGCGCTAATTAAAAGATCCACATTGTACGTTTTAGCAATAATCTCACGCAGGCGAAGATCACCCGTGGTTTCTTCTAAGTAAACATCACCTTTAGCGTAAACAGATACACTGTCGTGTTGCTGAGAACCCGAGTTAAGCTGCAAACGTTGGCCGCTTTCACCAATGCCGCCATTCGTCAATAGCACAAGGGTGCCACCTTGAATTAAGCCGATCTTACCCGACGCCGCTTCGATATTTCCGTCGGACTCTAGAGTAATGTCATAGCCGGTTTGATTGGCGATATCCGCTGCGGATATCGCTGTAATTTGGTCAATAGTTAAGTCGCCATATATTTCTTTAATATGTACACGGCCACCTTCGGTGGTCACTTTTAAACTGGCATCGACATCGTCAGTCAAGTCGATATTCAGTGGCGAGGCGGCGCCAATCACGGCCCCATTCGTTACGCTTAAAGCGCCGGCAGAACCAATATGGGTCGCTGCCATTAAAACAATGTGCTTACCGGTCACCACGGAGTCCGTTGCCGATTCAATTGCGCCGCCCGAGATGATGCTGGTCGTGCCGTTGCTATTCAGCAAGTCGCCGTTGATTATCACATCACCAGTACCGGTCGAATGCACCGCAATTTCTGCTTTACTGTAGCCCATAAATTCAATATTAACGTCGTAATCAGCCTTGATTGAGTGAGTATGTACTTCCTGCTTACTCATCTTTTTGGTTAATTCTTTATAGTGAGTGGTCGTACCGTACCAAGTGCTCTCGGACGGTAAATCTCTATCGTAGTAGCTTACCTTTGCCGTGCCGTCAAGATTTTTAAGATCTATAGTTTCCAGCGTGTGTAGATAAGCCTGATCAATATTACCGCTATCAACATAGACATAGGCTCCACCACCCATTAGTTCGGCTACTCCGATGCGCTCTATCGGGCCGTTATAATTCACTGTGGCAGGGTCTTTAGCGAAAGCATCAATACCCAACCAGCTAGATGACCCTACGACCTCCACCTGACGTGCAGTGAACTCTTGCCCTACTTTCCAGCCATAGCGCAAGCCATCTCTGACATCATATTTACCATTTGCCTGTGCAACGCTACTACCGTCCGACCCTGCCCCTGTGACAGTCATGACGCCATCGGAATCGCGCTGATAAATAGTCGCCTTAGGGACCAAAACGTTGTTGCCCTCGTCATCAACGATGGTTTCTGTACCTTTGTACCAATCTTTAATAATCAGCTTGCCAACGCCATGCTCAGACGCATCAATTTCGTTGAGCACCACATCGTAATCGGTGTGATTGGTAATGGAGATTTTGCCGTAACCTGACAGCAACTTAATATTTGCGCCTTGCCCGGTATTAATAATATGACCGGTCAGATCAATATAGCCGCCCTCGATGCGAGTATCGATCACTTCGAAGCGATTATTATCCAGATCAAAAGCAATATTGTAACCGGCAACTTTATCCGCATACACCTCAAACAAGCCCGTGTAGCCTAACGATTTAATTTGCAGGGCCTGATCTACCATGGCATCGGTAATGTTTACGGCAACATCGGCTTGGCCACTTTGAAGGGTGCCATTAAGATCCAAATATTCGGCATCAATAATAATACTTTGAGCAGAAATTGATGGCGTGGTTGAAGTTGATGCAAGCACATCACGAACTTGGGCGACAGTTGCCCCACCCAAACCATTATCACCAATTGCTAGATCCCATTTAGCATGAGTAGTGCCATTTATACCGTAAATGGCTTTATCGACCGCCTGTAACTTAAAGGTACCGGTGGTCTTAATATACTGCTTGGCAACACTAATGCTGCCACTAATATTAATGTCGCCCTTACCCGCGTCAATCGTTAGCTCACCATTTAAATTGTTGATCTCGCCGACAACATAAACGCTCGGTACCGGGATTGTAATCGCAGCGTTATCAATCTGAGCCTGGAATCTACTTTTGGCCATCGGGTCTGCAGTAGCATCTCGTGATACGGTTAGCCTAGCTATTAGTGCATCAAGCTTTTGAGTTTCAACCCCCCTCAGCTCGGTTGACGATATAGTGTTGGATATGAAGATTGCTGGCGTGCCAGCGATACCGGTTTGCGCTGTTTGCCCAGGCTGCCCAGCTATCGGATTTAACAAATTACCATTGAGCACCACGCCGCCATTAATACGCGGAATTTCAATACCGACAATGCGCAGCTGAGCATGGGTTTGGTTCTCAATCGTTACGATGGAATTGCCCGGCGCATCAAACATACCGCTGCCGGTCAACGCAGTCGCGCGAAGATCAATACGGCCTGCCTCGGCGTAAATCCTATCAATTGTTACGATAACCGCTTCCTGACCGATGGGCACCACATTAACACTGCCATTTTCTGAAACCAGCTCTCGGGCCAAACCTTTGCGCAGCATTTCACTTTCTAATCGCGTTACCTCAGCGCGATAAAAGTCGCTATAGGCCAGGTCGGCAGAGTTTGCATAACGCTTTAAATTGTCCTTGGCGTTAGACAGTTGCAGCGCTAAACCCGATTCAATAGCTTCACGTTTCACTTTATAACTAACATCGTTCGGATTGGTCACTGTTACTGCGGGTGTTAGACCATCAATAACACTGTTAATCGTAAGATCAATGTTGCGGTTAATGCCGGTGCGCACAGTGCCGTCAATATGAATGACGCCTCTACCGGTGAAATCAGCCATCCCTTCATCCTGCTCAACACCGCCTAGAGCAGAGTTAATACCATCGGCGGTAGCCGACAGCCAGTTAACCGCCTTGGCGTAGGCATTGACCTGTGCCAGACCCAGATTCTCAGTATAGAGATTGGCCTGACCACCGGTTTCGAGCAACGCACCCGCCGCGACACTGATTCGATTATTTTGGTCGATAGACGCGTTAGCTGAAACGCCATCGATGGGAATCGCGCTGCCAGCAAAACTGTCGGTGCGAACATCCAGCTGATATTTATCGCGCTCATGGTGAATATTTTTACCAACGGTAATATTCAAATCGTCACGGGCACGGATCTCCGCACTAGCCTCGATCACTACCTCATTAACAGGCAATATAGTAATTTCGCTATAAGCCGTTGAAACCGTTGCGGCACCATAGGTTTCAACATTCAACTTGGTGTCCACAGAGCCCTTGCCTCGGGCTGAAATATCTATTTTGCCAATACTGGTAAGCTCAGCATTAGCGCCAATATTGACCTGAGACAATAGAGTCGGTGTGGAAATAGTAATAGCACCACCCGCGCCGGCAACAGCACCGCCACTGGACAAAGTCACCTTATCGCGCAGGTAAATGTCATTCAGCGTTGCCAGACGGAACTCGCCTGGACGTGTTATAGCACCGTTTAAAGAGAGCTGTGCAGCACTGCCGATTATCACCTGAGTGGTTATATTCAGTGTAATGTTGCTATTGGCGCCCGCACCACTGGCTAAACCACCGGTCGTACCCTTAATGTTTTCATTAATACTTGCGCCGTCATAAAGCCAGTCTTTAACAATATGATTTTTGGCATCAAAGACAATATCGGCTGCATTAATGATACTGCTGGCACTGACATTAGCATTCACAAGGGAGCTGACATCGTGGTCAACAACTGCACCGACCCCGGCCAAAGCACCACCGGCACCGACAGTGACCTTGCCATTAAATACAGCGGTATGATCCGCCAACACATCGAGAGTCCCGTTGAGTATGGCTACCCACTGATTAGAGCCAAAATTAGTGGTGGATAAGTTTATGGCTTGAATGGCCCCCTGATATTGGTAGCTCGCCCCCATCACTCCATTTTTGGCATCGGCATTTATGATCTGAATCAAGTCACCTTTGCGCAGTGTTTGTACGCCATCTTCATTGTTATATGAGGTAGGTACAAAACCCATACTCTGCCAGAGAGTGGTATCGTTAAAATTAGCTACGGTTAAATCCAGTCGAGTAGGCTCGCCCAAATATTGATAGCGCCCGTCCACAACACCTGAGCCTTGGAAGCCGGCGACCACGTCGACTGTATTGCCATTTATGATTGTCTCAACGTTACTGGCGGTTGAAGTGAATGTAGCATCGTCGCTTGTTGTTGCTATTTTTAACCAATCACCATTGGCCAAGTTAACCGTAGACAGGTCAATTAAGTCTTCGCCGCCGCTATACTGGTAACGCGAACCTATATCGCCACTACCGGTGAAGCCGGCTAAGATATCGACCGTATTACCCGCTTGAACCAATTGGAAATTACTGCCTACCGTGGTGTAAGTCGCAGTGCCGACATTCAAATTCACCGAAGATTCACTCGGTGTAAGGGTAATGTGCCCACCCACTTCGGCGATCGTACTGCTGGTATTTACTGTAGTGGCCACAGAACCCGCACCGGCAACGACACCGCCAGAACCGGCGGTAGTATCGGTGTAGTTATCATCTTTACCATTCGCGCGAACCACAAGGCCAGCACCAGAAAGAGTTACACCGGCACCTGTCCAGGCTTTACTTGTGGAATTGCTAGTGATAGTCGCAATACTGGCTCCAGCAACCAATAACCCGCCAGCGGCACTGTTGGCCTCGGCATCTTGGCGCGATTGATTGTCGGCGCCAATGTAAGTCATGCCACTAATGGTTAAGACCGAATCACCACCGACATAGCTGTTGAGCTTAGCGCTACTGTTGATTGTTACCAATGTCGCATCCGCACCGATAAGTGCGCCCGCAGCACCACTTGCATAACCTTGAGCGGTGTAACCACTCGTACCAATAGCATGGGATGCATTCAAGCTTAAATTCGCCGCTTGAATAGTGACACCACCGCCCGGATTTGGCAGCCCCCAGACAGCATTAGGTGTAGACACCTGCACCGTAACGGTAGGATGAACGTCTATAGTCGTACTGGAAACACCCACGGCTAAAAGACCAGCCGATACGCCGTGCATAGTAGCATCAACATCTGGCGTTACGGTCGCGCTAAGTTCAACCGAGCCCGTCGTTTTAATTTTAGAATTGTCGCCAATAAATACGCGTAGAATCGGATTATAAGTAACCACGCCAACGTTTGCCGCAGCGGCGCCAATACCTGCAGATACCGTCCAAATATCTTGCTTAATCACGGCACTGTTATTGGCTTTAATCGTGAGATTGTCGACTTGACCGGTACTTTGCCCAACCTGAGTGTAACTACCCAAATAGGCATCGGTAGTGCCACTTACAGACACCACTCCAATGGACGCACCAGCGGCCAGCAAGCCCGCCGCGACACCTTTAACTTCGGTAGTAATATTACGTGTTGCAGAGGCCATAAAATTGACGTCATTAGCCGAGACAATTTTTGCGGCGGAAAAGACGCTGGTCGCGTTTTGGGTATATGCCGACTGGCTACTGCTGTCAGCGACAACAACAACCTGAGCACCCAGGCTGACTGGGCCCACCGAACCACCATAAGCTTTAACGTCAATATAACTGGTGTAATCAGCTTTAATAGTAATGTCATCACCGGCAACGAGCGTTGCCTTGGTATCAACATAAACAGACGTTTTATTGCCTAGCGTGGCAACCGCAACCGCACCACCAACGTTAACACCACTACTAATAGCGCCGCTACCGACAACCATTTCCAAATTAATATTTTCGTTAGCTTTAACCTCGACATCACCAGTTGTTGCAGTGACGGTTGCGTTAAAACCGACATAAGCATTAGTACTACTTTGCCCTGCAGAAACTAACGTTACGGCAACGTCTTCGGTCTCTGCTGCGGCTGCACCGCGAGCAATAACAGCTGCTTTTTTATCCGAGCGACTATCTGCCGACTGATCAAGGAATTTTTGGCGCTGTCCTAAATCTTGCCAAACCGCCTTATCGCTAAAATCGATATTACTCCAATCTAATACGGTTAAATTACCAGTACCTAAATAAGCATATCGATTACCTATAAGCCCGCTACCCGTTAAAGAATAACCTGCCAGAATATCGACAGTATGATTTGTACTCAGAGTTGCAGTAGTTTCAGTAGTGGTATGGGCTGCACTGGTGAAATCACGAGTAGCACCAATATCA
>CAWVSV010000079.1:0-10613 GCA_963933095.1 uncultured Cellvibrionales bacterium | reverse complement strand
CTTCGTGTTCACCTTCGTGTTCACCTTCGTGTTCGTCATGATCCTCGTGTTCACCTTCGTGTTCGTCATGATCGTCGTGTTCACCTTCGTGTTCGTCATGATCGTCGTGCTCACCTTCGTGTTCGTCGTGCTCATCACCATGAACGTGCCCACCGGCGGGGATACCGTATTCATTTTCTATTCGATTTACGGCCAGCCCTATAAAACCGCGATCGCCTATCCAAGAAAAACCTAAACTGCCGCTCTTGGCCTCAGTATCGGTGTTACCGACATAGCCTTTGGTGGTATCGTCGGCATGGAATTCTTCACCCGGAATTTCAGCTGCAGCGTAACCTGGGATATCAACATCGTCGCTATCACGGTAGAGGCCATCAAAATGAACGACAAATTCATCACCAAGGGCTGAATCTATGCTCAGCAGCCCAACGCGCTCGTCACTGACACTGTTACCGCGAAGCTCGACACCGCCCTCGATACCATCCGGCATGCTTTTAGGCACTCGTTTGTCAATTACATTGACAACACCGCCAATAGCCCCTGCGCCGTAGCGCAGAGTCGCTGGGCCGCGCAACACTTCAATACGCTCAGCTAACAATGGCTCTATGCCGTTGGCATGATCAGGGCTAGCATTGGAGGCATCGAGCGAATCAACTCCGTCCTGCAATACCTTGACCCGATTGGCGCTCTGGCCACGAATAACTGGCATGCCAACTCCCGGGCCGAAGCTTGCATTAGCCAAGCCAAGCTCGTTTTTAAGGGTTTCACCAAGGGTGGCGCCAACTTTTTTCCGTAACGCAATACCCGATAGTACGTTAACGGGTTTACTTAATGCTTCGCGGCTCTGTGATAAAGGCGAGGCGGTAACAATAATCTCTTCCATCTGCTCCGCAACAGCACTGCTAGCAGCGCCTGAAAGTAACAGCATTAAGGCTGCTTTATGGGTTGGGTTTTGTATAGGCATAACAAATTTCTCTAAGGCAATGGCCTGCACACATGCAACAGACACAATAAAGTCAAGCTGAATAAACTAAAAAGTAAGCGGCGACTAAGGATGACGCCCTTTATAAAACGCGATTAATGACCGATCGGCGGTGCGCGAATGGCGGCCGAGATAATCGAAACGGTGTCCACTGACGAGTCGCTAGACAAGACTATGGCTGTGACAGTGACAACCGGCACGATGAAGCCATACGAATGAATATACAGCTTGAGATTATCGAAACCTTGCTGACACAGCAGACAGCTGTGCACACCATCACTTTCAAGCGGTGACACGTCGTGAGAATGGCTAGCCTCTGCCTGCATAGCGACCAACAGCGCAAAAATTCCGACCCAAAGCCAGATACACGAACGCGTGCTATGTAGAATAGAGAACGACAAGGAATGGCAACCCGAAATAAATGCTAATACGTAATGTTATTACATATTGCTAGTCGTTTTCAAGCCCGTGGCGCGAAAAACATTATGTCGCCAGTACAAACTCGATTCAAAAAAGCGGCTCAATTCGCAGCAAAGCACTATAAATGCTCAGTTAACCAAGACTCGGCCTCAGCCAGTGAGCGAAAAGCCAAAACCTGCCATGGCACGTCATCGGTAAGGACCATATACAAATTTATAAAAGCTTGATTAGCGAAATCTTTGCGCATCACATTAAGATTAATAATACGCGAATTACTGCGGGCTATAGCCTTAACATAGGCCGCCAAGGTTACAACATCTTCAGTACTCACAACGGCTTCGGTGCAGCCAGACCAATCGCCAATTATGTAGCGCAGATCATCAAAACGTTCATCGCCACTAACTGCCAACGCTGCCGCCAATAGACTGTCGCCGCAGACGAAGTCCAAATAGCGTATGTGGAGGCCATGAGGCAACCATTCGTGTCTAATTGACATGTTTATCCATATCCATATCCATGTCCATGCCGTTTGGTCCATCAAAAATTCGAGCGACAATGCCGAAGCGTTCTAGCAAAATAACACCGACTGCAAGGTAATGGCAGCCTTTTTATGCACTGCGTGGGGTGAAATTTTACCCAGACTTTGTGGCAATACCTTTATTCGTAGAGCAATCATTCTACCCAACCCCCTCACTTAAGAGTGATCTCATTACTTTTTCTCTAAGCTGCCGTTTTTTGCAATTTGAAAAACACTGGCACTCAATAACATTATCGATTGCTGCGTTAATAACTCACTCTTTACACCGTCCAAGGTCGAAGCGCATAAACTGGCAGCTTGCGACCATTTTAAAACAACCCTAACTTATTCTAGACCGAAGTAAGAAATGGCCAACAACATATTTTAGAATACAATAAAATAGACCACTTCGACCGCATCAAAAGTATTAAGATACTTATAGGCAAACGCGGCTACGGTAACAGCATCGAGAGCAACTTAAGAACAATTTACCAAGGTAATACCAAATGAAAAGTTAGGCTATTAGATATTGTTTGTCTTGTGATTAAAGTAGAAGATCAATCCTAAATTAAAAATAAACTGACTAAGTGCAGGAGCTATTCATAGATTTCAATTTCGCTCTCTAAAATCGGAAAAATGTAGGGTAAAAAATTTATTTAAGCGTTAATACCGGCAACTATCGAGTAAAACTTATGCATATGAAACTCATCTTAACGCTACTTTTGCTGCCACTTATGACGGCTTGCGCGGGTACTGACACTTATCGTAACAGCTGCAAAATTGAGATCGATGCCGCTTGGAACGAGTTGGATATATTGTCCAGCGACGGTTTCTCGGGTAGCGTAAGCTACGGCAAAGCCTTTGGACTGATGACGTCCGCCAAAACAATGCAAACCGTCGAGAAATATGACAATTGTGTCGGCCAAGCCAAAAAAGCACGCTATTACATGAACCAAGCGCGACAAGGTAAGTAGAGAATACAGTATGGAATTTAACGATAAAGAGCAGCGCCTGATACAGTCGGCGCACAAAAAAATAAAACAAACAGCACTGATGCGAATACTAATAATGATCGCCTTGGCAGTATCGGCGATACTGGTACTTTCAGGCCAATTAGATACTCGAGCACTAAGTGGTATCGCGCTAATGCTGGTGGCTATAGCGGTTGGCCAGCCGAACATTGTTAAAGGCCCTAGCTACGAAGAGCTACTAACTCTGTTACAAAAAAAACGTAAATAATAATTACTTAACTCAAGCAGTAAGACTCTGTTTTAAGTTAGGCCGCTGGTATTCAATAGTCGGCTTGTCATGTATTACTGGCAGTAATACATTTGCGTAAGCTTCACAGGCATCCAAATAGCCGCCACCAGTTAGTGCGCGGATTGATTTTGACCAGTGTAAAAATTCAAGCTGAGGCAGTGCATAAGCCACTTCATATTTACTCAACCAAAATTCAAGTGGCAACTTAGACTCGACTTCGCACCAATAGCCTTTAACGTCTTTTTTTGACTGCATCAGTTCACCGTCACGATAGCGATTCTCTAGACCGCGATAAGCAAACGGCAGGCGGCCTTGATCGGACAGATAATTACCAATATTTTTCAGCGATAGGTATAAACGCTCTACTTGAGTATCAATCAACTGTCCACGCTGGCTACCCGCACGATACCAGGGAGAGCTTTGAGGCTCGGCACACTCAATAGCCGGGCGGGCATCCACTTCGGAAAACAACTGTAAACAGATTAAATAACGCAACAACAACTCCTGAGATTAATGCCTTAGGGGGGGGCAGGCCGGCTATTCTACAAGATGTTTTACATGCCAGCAAAAAAACCGCTGTCACTAACTGGCAGCGGCTATTTATTCTATAGAGCGTTTGCTAGCCATCAATGACACTTTTATCCGGCACTGTTTTACGCCACACCATACGGGCGCCTATTTTAGTGCCCAATAAATACAAGCTTGGCACTAATATTAAGGTTACGCTGGTGGCAAAAAGTACCCCAAAGGATAACGAGATTACCATTGGAATCAAAAACTGTGCCTGCAAGCTAGTTTCAAAGAGTATGGGCATTAAGCCGATAAAAGTGGTCAGTGAAGTTAAGATAATTGCGCGGAAGCGGTCGCGACCGGCATTAGTGACTGCCTCTAATGCTGTCTTGCCCTGCGCACGTAATTGATTGATGCGGTCGAGCAATACCAAGTTATCATTCACAACAACCCCAGCACAAGCGAGAAAACCGAGTATAGATAGCATACTAATATTGTGCTCGCCCATAATTAAATGGCCAATAATAGCGCCCATAAAGCCAAATGGTATAGCAGTAAGAATCAGCAGCGGCTGTGCATAAGAACGAAAAGCTATCGCCATAAGCGCATAGATGACGAACAACGACATAATGAATCCCTTCAACATCGACGCGCCAAACTCAGACTGACTTTTCATATTGCCGTCAACTTGCAAGCTAAAACCCGCAAACTGTCGCTGCCAATCGGCGTTATTTGCCGCTTTTAGCGCGACTATCGTTTGGGTTGCATCAAAACCCTCATCAAGCTCTGCGGTAATCGAAATATTACGCTTTCGATCGATGCGCTGAATAGAGGTAAATGCCGGCACCATATCAATTTCAGCAACATTAGTTAGAGGTATCTCAACCCCATCTTTACTGCGAATACGCATATCACCTAACTGATCAAGACTGCTGCGTTCGGCTACAGGGTAGCGCAGCATTACCTTTACATCTTCGCGTGCACGGGGAATACGCTGCACTTCTTCACCATAAAACCCCTGCCGAACCTGTGCCGCAATATCGCGCTGGCTTATACCAAGAGTATTGGCATAGGCTTTTGCACTCAACTCAACTTCAGTACGAGCCGTGTCGAGACTAGAGCGCACATTGAATACACCGGGGTAAGAAGCAAGGGCCTGAGTAACATTGTCGACTGCTGTGCGTTGGCTGACTAAATCATTTGCAAGAACACTAAGGTTAAAACGGATGTCGGCATCAGCTCGAGCAATATTCCAGTCGAGAGAATACGTCTTAGCCGTCGGTAGCGGACCAATTAATTCGCGCATACGGGCAGCCAGTTGTTTCGGTGAAACAAGTCGCTTATCACCACCTTCCATACCGACAAAGACGAAAATTGTGTTATCCGTAGCCGACTGTGACACCTCAGTAATAAAAGGCTGATCATCATTTAATGCTAGCATTTGTGGGTCTATCCGAATAATTTCGGCGGCCTCACTCACCCGCTGAGCAATGGCCCGAGTCTCATGAAAAGGTGAGCCCTCGGGCATAGTAATGTTAACGATCACCGCATCGCTTGGCACGTTCGGCAAAAAGCTGCTGGTAAACCAACTTCCAGCAACCACTGCAATCGACAACAAGAATGCAATTAAAAATGCACTCGCTGTAGCGACGCAATTGTTAAGCATTTTACTCAGTACTGGCTGATAATAATTATCACCTATATGGGTCAAGCCACCAGCGAATTTAGCTCGAATTTGCGCCAACTTACGCAGTGGTAAATATTGACTTTCACGCTCTGGCTTAAGATTCGCCAAATGTGCAGGCAATATAAACATAGATTCAATGAGAGAAAATAACAGACATAGAATAACCACCATGCCCATAGGCTTGGTCATAGCGATCATAGCCGGCGGTGCATCTAAAAAGGGTAAAAAGAAAATCATAGTGCTTATCACAGCAAAAAAAACCGGTAATGCCACTCGCTTTGCGCCACCTGCTGCGGCGGCGTTGCCGTTTAGACCATCTTGTTGGCAAGAATAAATACTTTCACCGACAATAATCGCATCATCGACAACAATGCCAAGTACCATTAAAAATGCAAACATTGATATCATGTTAATACTGACACCAAAGTATGGTAAAAACCAAAGTGCACCACAGAAAGCGGTACTTATTCCGACGCAGACCCAGACAGCTAATGCTGGCCGAAGAAATAGCATCAGTACAATAAATACTAACAATAAACCGCTAACGGTATTATCAAGTAATAGACCCAGTCGACTATCGAATAATTCCTTCATTTCATAAGTTATTGCGACCTCCATACCCGGCGGTAACAACTCACTGGCTTGCTTAATATAGTCACGCACTTCCTGACTGGTTTGAATAACGTCAGGATTGTCGCCAAGATAAGCTCGAATATAAAGTGCGGGTTTATCATCAAAACGCATGTCCACATTTTGTTCTGAAAATCCGTCATTAATGCTAGCAATATCAGCCAATAATAACTGGCTGCCATCGGCACGACTCACTATAACAATATCGGCAAAATCATCGGCAGTATAAGCCTGACTTCTCGACTGAACCTGAATATCACCGAATTGCGACTTGATTAGACCGGCAGGTAAATTTAATGACGATTCTCGAATAGCCTTTGCGACTTGATCGAAAGTTAAATTATAACGGCGCATTGAGTATTCAGAAATCTCAACACTCACTTCATCGGCACGCATACCCCGAATTTCAACCAAAGCTATACCATCAAGCAGTGATATATCATCGCGTACTTGTTGTGCATGTTCTTTCAATGCAAGCTCATCAACGTCGCCATAGATCACCAAAAACATCAATTCAATGCGGCGCAATCGACGCTTTACAGTGGCACGTTCAGCGTTACCAGGAAAAGTAATAATGGCATCAATTCTTGCTTTTATTTGATTGAGAACTTTTTCCGGGTCGTACCCTTCAATAATTTCTGCATTGACACTGCCATAACCTTGATTGGAGCTAGATTTGATCTGATAAATACCGCTGACATCGGCAATTGATTCTTCTATACGTATAGTAACCTGCTGCTCAACCTCACTTGGGCCAGCACCAGGATAAGCCATATTAATTTCAATAAAGTTTTGTTCGCGGGTAGGAAAGACCTCTTTATTGATTGTTTTTAAACTAAATAGCGCGCCAATAATTATCGACAGCATCAACAAATTCGCCGCAATAGAGTTCTCGGTAAACCACTGAATTAAGCGACTCACGATTTTTCCTCAGTCGTTAATACTTGATTCGCCGCGCTGTTATTTTCTTCATTTAAAAGTTTCGAGTTAACGACAACCCCAGCAGCGATATAACTTTGCTTACCCACAACTATCTCTGTACCCGCAGCAATGTCGGCACGAATCCATATTTGCTTGGGCGTTTTAAAGAGCACTTCTACCTGCGCTGCAACCACCTCTTTTTCACCCACAGCATTCGTCTCTAAGCGATAAATTCTATCGCGTTTAAAAACGGCATCGCGCGGTAAAATGATGACATTATCAAGTTCACGTCCATCAATTTTGGCTTCCACAAAAAGACCTACAATTAACGGCACAGCGCGACTAACATCGGTAGCGGCAATAAATGGGTCACTAACCTCAGCCACGGCATAATACATACGCGAGCGAGTATCGATACTGGCGTCGGTGCGGGCAATATGTCCCTGCCAAGAATATGACTGACCACCAATCACGCCGTTAATTTTAACAGCGGGCCCCTGCTGCTCTTGGCTAGCATTGAAACCCAAAGGTAAATCAACCAAAGCCGCTTGCCGGTCGGACAGTGGCAGGCGAATCTCGGCGCTGGCAGTATCGTAAACCGTAGCGATACGAGTTCCTGGGGTAAGGTACTGACCAAGATCGACAAATGTTTCGCGGATGCGACCAGCAAACGGCACAGTAATACGGGTGCGTTCTAAGTCCAATAGCGCTTTATTTAAGTCCGCTTGGGCCGACACTAGGCCGGCTTCGGCAGCGGCGAGTTGCGGCTTGCGTAAAAACAACGCATTAGACTCGGCATTGCCTAGGTCACGCCATTCGCGCTTGGCCTGACGCACCCGGCCGCGCTCGGTCGACAACAGTTGTTCAGCATTGGACACCTTCGCGGCAGCTCGTGTGTGGGCAAAGCTGTAATCGCGGTCGTCAATCTGAATCAGAGACTCACCCTCGGTAAAAAAACCGCCATCGACAAAATCGGTATCAACTGAGGTAACGCGGCCCCCCACCTGTGCTACCAAGTCTATTTCGCGGCGTGGCGCCACAGTCCCCTGACTGTAGACCTCTAACCGCTGCATGCTCGGTTCAGCGATAACTACCTGCACCTCCGGCAGTTTTGCCTCGGCCTGTGGCAAAGGTACTGGAGCCGGTTTAATCGTCGCCACGACCACCACGGCTATAAGACCAATGCTCAATATTTTTACTGCCAGAGGAATACGCTGCCACAAACTCACTGTTACTCTCCAATTTTAAGAACTCTAGCGTAACCATACGCTGAGCAGGATCAAAAAGTTCAGTTAAAAACTGTTAACTGATGATTTATCACAATAAATCGCAACAGGTACTGGCATTAACAGCAGGCCCTATTTAGATTTACAGTCAAATTACGCATAATAACGTAATTACCATGGAATACGGATAAGACTGCATGACTGCTATCGCCACTAATATCGCCCTTCGCATTGCCACCGAACTCAACGTCAAAAAGCAGCAAGTAATCGCCGCCATCGCGCTATTAGATGAAGGCGCGACAGTGCCGTTTATCTCTCGCTACCGAAAAGAAGTGACCGGCGGCCTCGACGATACTCAGATGCGCAATCTTGAAGAGCGACTGCGCTATTTGCGCGAACTGGAAGACCGACGCAGTTCTATTCTGAAAAGCATCGATGAGCAGGGCAAGCTAACACCTGTGCTGAGTGCCAGTATCGCCGCAGCCGATACCAAGAACCGCCTCGAAGATTTGTATCTACCCTATAAAAAGAAGCGTCGCACCAAGGGCCAGATCGCCACAGAAGCCGGCCTTGAACCTCTAGCAACCAAACTGCTAGCCGACCCGAGCCTGAACCCCGAAGAGGAGGCAGCCAAGTTCTGCAACGCCGAACACAAAATCGATGATATAAAAACGGCCCTCGATGGTGCCAAATACATACTAATGGAGAAGTTCAGCGAAGACGCCGAGCTGTTAGGCCGCCTGCGCGATTTTTTGCAATTCGAGGGCGATGTTACCGCCCGCGTCATGGATGGCAAGGAGACTGACACCTCGCAAGAAGTACAAAAATACCGAGATTACTTCGCACATGTAGAGCCGCTAAAAAACATGCCTTCGCACCGAGCTTTGGCAGTTTTTCGCGGCCGCAACGAAGGTATATTAAGCATCGACATCACCGTCGGCGACTCGCTCGACCGCAAAGTATCACATCCATGCGAGGGTATGGTGGCAGAGCATTGGCAGATTAATGACGAGGGGCGCGCCGCCGACAAATGGCTGGCAGAAGTGGTGCGCTGGACCTGGCGGGTAAAATTGTTGACACACCTAGAAACTAATTTGCTAGGCCAACTGCGCGAGCGCGCCGAAGAGGGCGCCATCAATGTATTCGCCGACAACCTCAAAGACTTGCTGCTGGCTGCACCCGCCGGTCAAAAAGCAACTATAGGCCTTGACCCAGGTATGCGTACCGGCGTTAAGGTGGCTGTTGTTGATGCCACCGGCAAGGTATTAGATCACTGCGCGATATTTCCAACTCCGCCGCAGAATAAAATACGTGAATCAGAGGCCGTACTGGTTAGCCTCTGCCGCAAACACAATGTCGGCCTAATCGCTATCGGCAACGGCACAGCCAGCCGCGAGACCGATAAATTTGTCGGTGATATGCTAAACAGCCACAATGATATCGATGCCCAAAAAGTGATCGTCAACGAGGCTGGCGCCTCTATCTATTCCGCCTCGGAATTTGCCGCCAAAGAATTTCCTGATTTAGACGTCACCATTCGTGGCGCCATCTCCATCGCCCGCCGCCTACAGGATCCACTGGCCGAATTAGTTAAGATCGAACCAAAAGCCATCGGTGTCGGTCAGTATCAGCACGACGTATCGCAGAGCCAGTTGTCGCGCTCGTTAGTCGCCGTAGTCGAGGACTGTGTAAATGCCGTAGGGGTGGAAGTAAACACTGCCTCCAGTGCTTTACTAGCCCATGTTTCTGGGCTAAACAAGACAATTGCCGACAATATCGTCGATTATCGCGATAATAACGGCGTATTTAAATCGCGGGCCGAACTAAAAAAAGTCTCCCGCTTCGGCGCCAAGACCTTCGAGCAGGCAGCGGGATTTTTGCGCGTCGCAGGCGGAATTAATCCCCTTGACGCCTCCGCGGTACACCCCGAAACTTACTCTGTTGTGCAGCAGATCGCCAAGGTTAACGGCCGCGAAATCAAAGGCCTTATCGGCGATTCCAGCTTTCTACGCGGCCTCAAAGCCATCGACTACGCTGACGATACCTTCGGTGTACCCACGGTCACCGATATTATCTCCGAACTCGATAAACCCGGCCGCGACCCCCGCCCGGAATTTAAAACTGCCAAACTAATGGATGGCGTTGAGAAGATTAGTGATTTGCTTGAGTCGATGATTTTAGAAGGCACTGTCACCAACGTGACCAACTTCGGCGCCTTTATTGACATCGGCGTACATCAAGACGGTTTGGTACATATATCAGCATTATCCGACACTTTCGTGAAAGATCCACGCGAAGTGGTTAAAGCGGGTGACATTGTTAAAGTCAAAGTGATGGAAGTGGATGCCGACCGCAAGAGAATCGCATTGAGTATGCGCATGAGCGATGAACCCGGCGAAAAGAAGCAAGGCGGCGGCGAGCGAGGTGGCGCCAAACGCGCTCAAAATCACAACAAACAGAGTC
>CAWVSV010000078.1:0-10830 GCA_963933095.1 uncultured Cellvibrionales bacterium | reverse complement strand
CCGAAGTTATGGCGAGCGAAATGCAGAGTAAGCGGACAGTAAAAAGTCTTGAAGAAAAAATACATGAGCGCGAGGTTTATGTGGTTGAGGCGCTAAAAAAAGACAATGAGGCATTGGCGCTGCAAATTGCGGAAAAAATTGCCGCGTTTGAAGATGAGCTTAAACAGCAGCAAAGCGCGCAACAAAAACTGCGTGTTCAAGTAAATCTCATTAAAAGCCAAGTATGCAAGGCCGAGCGAAGTATTGCTGACCATGAGCGTGAACTGCTGATGGTAAAAACCACTGACAGTGTGCAAAAAGCCACTCTGGCCGTGAGTGAGAATATTGCCGCCAACCACTCGAATCTTAGTACTGCGCGCGAATCATTGGATCGTATTCGTCGCAAACAGCAAATGACAGATGATCAGCTGACCGCCGGCGATCAACTGAGCGCCGCCGAGGATGACCGTTCACTACAGGCGCAACTGGCCGCTGCCGGCATTAGCACAGAAAACAGCAACAGCGCCTCGGTACTGGCGCGACTGAAAAAGAGTTTGTAGATATGCCGAGCCGCAACAACCCTCTGTGGGAAAAAGAGCGTCAAGCCGCCAAGGCCACCCAAGTGGCCTTTGATGTTGGCAGCGAGACTCAAACGGTAATTAAGAAACTGGCGCTCGACAACCAGTTAACGCCCTCGGATCAGGTGCGGCAGATACTAGCTCTGCCGGTTAAATCGCGCGCGGTGCGCCCGAGGCTAACGCTGAGTTTGTCTGAACAAGATTTTATCGACTTGGCCAAACGGTATGGGCTTGATGAGTCTGACCGCCTGCAAATTAAAGAACTAGCGGCGCAAGAGCTGATTACTTTTGCAGCGGCAAGTCAGCCACAAGAATAAAATTATTCGTGACAGCGTGACGCAATTATTTAGATATAACGGCTGCTATAAGTAGCAGTTTTGTCGTGCTCATACCCTTTGTAATGGTCGAAAATTTTGAGTGCTAAGTGTTAATAAATATTATCGGAAGAGTTAAACCGGCCTCACTTAATAATGCGATACAGACGTAAATCGACACCAACTGAGCCCGAAAGAATTCGCCTAACTTTTAACGCATAAGCATTAGCGCATAACCAATAAGGAAATAATGTGAAGTGTACCAGCTGCAAGCAGGGACGATTAGAGCCCGGTTATATTGATACTTTATTCAGCGCCTACACCTGTGATAAATGTGGGGGCAACTGGATTTATCTTGTTGATTATTTATCCTGGCAGCAAAATGCCGAAGACTTTGACACTAGTGGACTGCCAACCGTGACTATCGAGGCCGAGGACACACAACAGGCGCTACTGTGCCCAGTAACTGGTAGCTTAATGTTGAAATATCGCATCTGCCACGACAGTAATCATCGGCTAGATTTGAGCCCCGCCGTTAACGGTATTTGGCTCGATCGCGGCGAATGGCAACTGTTGAAAAACCGAGGCTTAGCCACCAGCCTAAATAAAATTTTCACCGCGCCCTGGCAAAAACAGGTTCGTGACGATTCTGCCAAAGCGACATTTGAGGGCCTCTACGATGATAAGTTTAGTGAGCAGGGTCATGCCAAACTTAAAACACTCAGAGACTGGCTCGCGGATCAAAAACAGCGCGCCGCTATGATCGCCTATCTGGCGGCTGTGGACCCTTACTCGGCCAATAAATAAACCCTAACTTTATCGCTAAGCTAGACTAGTTATTAAGCCTTGTTGCACTTTCTCGCTGAGGCTTAATACAGGTGCGAGTATGGCGACAAAAAACTCCGCAAGTACACACAACAGCGACCAGCAGGCTGCCATTGTGGCTATCGATTTGGGTGGTCAAGGCCCTGCCGCAGCGCTTTATAGCGCTGGTGGTGTCTGCCTACTTTACCAGCATAGAGATTGCCATACGCAACGCTCAGATGACGGCAGGCGCGTTGAATATGACTGCGATGAATATACTCGCGCCGCAGTGTCGGCCATTAAGGCACTGCAATACTACCCCGATAAAGCCGATCTACTGTATGTCGGCATTACTGGGCAAGGCTCGAGCTTTGTCTGCTGGGATAAAAACAACGGCCGCGCTCTGACACCGATTATTAGCTGGCAAGATACCCGCGCCAGCGAATTTTTTAAACACGACGCTGCACCGGATATAGAAAAAATAACCGGCCTAAAAGCTTCGGCCCATTTTGGTGCCACTAAAATTGCCTGGTGTTTGAAACATTTGCCTAAGGTACAAGACGCCAATCGCGAGGGTCGTTTAGCTTTTGGTCCACTCAACACTTACCTGTTATTTATACTCACTCATGGGCATCAACACTTGTGTGATCCCGGCACCGCGCAGCGTACATTGCTGTGGAATATTCAGCGCAGCGACTGGTCCCACAGCCTCTGCCAGTTTTTTTGTGTGCCACCCTCGGCACTGCCATTACTGCGACAGAATATTGATGATTATGGTCGTATTTTACTGCCCGACCTCGGCCGCCAACCGCTGAAAGTACGCGCTATGCAGCGCGATCAAAATGCCAGTTTATACGCTGATGGCAATATCGCTAAAGACAGCCTATATATCAATATGGGCACTGGGGTTTTCGCCCAGAGAGTGGCTTCCGGCCCCAAAGCGCCGGCTGGGCTATTAACCAGCCCTGCACTTTTTTATGAGCACCATAAACAAATGGTCTGGGAGGGCTCGGTCAATGGAGGGGCGGCGGCGCTTAACTGGCTGCAGCAGCAAATACTAGGCTCGGAGCCCATTACACCACAGCGGGTAGAATTGGCTCTGGAGCAAGATTTATCTGACTGGAGCGGATTTTTCATTAACAGCGTCAGCGGCTTAGGCGCACCTTACTGGCGCACAGATATCACAGCAGAATTTATTGGCGCCGACAGCGTCGATGAAAAGCTATGCAGCTGGATAGAAAGCTTGATATTTCAGCTAGTCGAGATTGCGAGTTTGATGCAGAGCGAGAGTCGCTGCCAGCGAGTAGAAATCAGTGGCGGTATGGCTGCCAGCCCAGGCTTGTGTCAACGTCTGGCAGATTTACTGGGCCTTGTGGTTGTGCGCCGCCAAGATATAGAGGCCAGCTTACGCGGTATTGCTTTTTTAGCCGCTAACCGCCCTAGAGACTGGCAAGCTCGGCCGATCGAGAAACAATTTGTGCCGCGAGTAAACGTTCAATGCAGATCTCGAGTTAACCCTCAAGTCAGTTCTGGCCTACAGCGTCGCTTTTCTCTGTGGCAGCAGGCGATGCAAGTGCGCACCGAAGGAGGCTTTAATCATGCCTGATCATATTGTTGTTATAGGCGCGGGGATTCAAGGTGCTGGGGTTGCTCAGGCCGCCGCGGCCGCCGGCTTTAAAGTAACCATGCTGGAAAAGTCCAGTATCGGCGGGGCCACTTCTAGCAACTCATCTAAGCTCATTCATGGCGGTCTGCGCTATTTAGAATCGGCGCAATTTGGCTTAGTACGAGAATGCCTACTAGAACGCCAACTGTTACTGAAATTGGCGCCTGAGTTAATATCACTGCAGCGCTTTTATATCCCTATTTTTGACCACAGCAAACGTCGTCCTTGGCAGATACGCTTAGGGCTCGCCGCTTATTCGGCCCTGTCGGGGTTTAATCGTGCCGGTCAATATGGCGAGGTACCACGCGTACAATGGTCGCATTTTGACGGTTTAAAACAGCAACAACTGCGCAGCGTACATTACTATTATGATGCCCAGACTAACGACCAGCTATTGACCCAAGCCGTGGTGCAATCGGCACAACGTTTAGGCGCCGAGCTACTGCTGGGGGCAAACGTAAGGACCATAGACATCCATAAACATGGCTGCCATATAGGTTTTGAGCACAATGGGCGCGAGCAATTTTTGGAGGCCGCTGCGGTAGTAAATTGCTCGGGACCCTGGGTTAATCAACTGCTCGCAAAGACAACGCCAGAGCAAGCCCCACTCAATATTGAATTGGTTCAAGGCAGTCACTTACTGATTAAAAACACCGGTATTAAGCATTATTATTATTTAGAAACCCCCTGCGATCATAGAGCAATTTTTGCCCTGCCTTATTTAAACAAGCTGTTAGTTGGAACCACTGAGGTGCCCTATATGGGGGACCCCAGTAACGCGCGCACATTGGCTTTGGAGGAGGCTTATCTTATCGACAGCCTTAGATACTATTTTCCCGAGCTACCCGCGCAGCTAGAAATACAGCAGCGCTTGTGCGGCCTGCGAGTACTGCCGCAGGCGTTGAGTAAAAGTCCGTTTGGACGCCACCGGGAAACCCTTTATCAACGCGATCATAGCACTCAGCCACGCTTAATTTCCGTCGCCGGCGGTAAACTGACCAGCTACCGATTAAGCGCTCTCAAGGTAATGGAGCAATTGCGCCCTACTCTTAACCATTCAAAGATAATAGCCAGTACCGACAAATTATTGCTAACACCTAACAATTGACACTAAGCCACAGCGGGCTTATCTCAGTTTATACTTAGCTGGGGCGCGTAAATGCATATACTTAAAGAGACACAAGCACCTTAGGCTCGATATTTGTGGCGCTTTTAGTTGTAAAAAATGCCACAAGTTCTGTCCGCGTCTTCGGCGTTGTTAGACGATCAGTTGATTCCGATACTAGGAGTACCGAATGGGCATTGCTATCACTGTAGAGAACTACCTCAACACAAAGCAGGTTGACTTTGATCTGCTCTGCCACGATTACAGCCAAGACTCCTTCAGCACCGTTCGCGCCGCGCACATCGACAGCCTGACATTGGCAAAAGGCGTGGTTTTTCGCGATGAGGATTTGCACTACACCATGTGTGTACTGCCGGCGCAAAATAAAGTGCGACGTCTAACCTTGAATCAGATATTCGATCGCCACCTAAGGTTAGCCGACGAAGATGAGCTAGATGAGCTGTTTAATGACTGCCAGCACGGCGCTGTTCCAGCACTGGGTGAGGCCTATGGCATGAGTGTGATCTGGGATGATGAGCTACTTGAGGCCGAGGATATTTATCTGGAGGCGGGCGATCATAAGCACCTTATTCATATAGGTAGCAGCCAATTTAGCAAGCTGATGAATAGCAAAATGCACGATCATTTCAGCCGCACACGGCCGACTTTAGAGAGCCACCCTAATTGCTAGAAACAAAAAAACCCAACTCTTGCGAGCTGGGTTTTTGCATAAAGAAACACTGAAGTGTTTACTTTTTCTTGACCGGTACCAGCGTGGCAGCGACACCAACAACCTTGGCGGCATCAGATATAGCCACATAAGTCGCGGTAGTTGCCTCACCATCGGCACTAATAATCACAGCGGCTTCAGGGTTTTCAGCATGCTTGGTCTGAATAATCGCTTTGATAGATCTCACATCAACGCGGCGATTGTCGACAAAGATCTCATCGCTAGAGGTAACCTTGATAAGAATGTTTACCGGCGCGTCTTCAGGCGGTGGCGCGTCAATATCTGGCGGAATGTTCACATCCAGACCGATCTCTTTTACGAACGATGCCGTTACGATAAAGAAGATCAACATGATGAAAACCACGTCCAACATCGGCGTCAGATCGATTTCATTACTTTCTTCTTCGCCGCCGCGACCTTTTCTTCTTCTTCGACTCACCTGGCTTCTCCTGATAATTCAGATTTGGCTTGAACATTCTGTGTTACAGACAATAGCGCGGAATACTACCAGCTTTAGCCCTTACTGCCTATATAGGCTAATCAATAAAAGCCGGTGCTGTGCTTGGCGACAAAAAAATAACTGCTCCTAGCAAGACTGTGCACTTGTACAAGTTTAACCTTGTTGCCGCTAAGCTAAAGCCGCGCCAAGGTGCTACGCGCATAAGCAACCCGCTCTAGTGAGGAAGTGGCTCTGCTAGGCAGCTCAGCAACAGCCTTTAAACGCGGTAATAAACCTCGATTATTAGCCACCTGTATGGTCAATCCGGGACGTGCATTCAACTCTAACAGCAACGGCCCATGGTCGCTATCTAAGACTAAATCTGCGCCCAGATAACCCAACCCACACATGTCATAACAGCTCGATGCCAGTTCCAGCAAACGCGACCACTGCGGTACTTTTAAACTCAATAAGTCTTTACCGGTATCTGGATGCAAGCCTATTGGCTGATCAAATTGCACCGCCTGTACGGCATGCCCTGTGGCTAAATCTAGCCCAACACCCACCGCGCCCTGATGCAGATTAGCCTTGCCTTGCGACACGTGAGTCGATAATCGCATCATCGCCATTACTGGGTAACCCTGAAAAAGAATCACTCGAATGTCGGGCACCCCCTCGTAGCTGTAACCGTTAAAGCATGGGTCAAACTGAATTAATGCTTCAATAACAGCGACGTCGTTACTGCCGCCGAGGGAAAATAATCCCGCCAAAATATTGGAGACGTGGCGTTCGATATCATTCAGGCAAATAACGCTACCACAGGATTTATAAAAACCGTCGTTATCGGCACGGATAATCACCAGAATACCCTTGCCACCAGAGCCTTTAGCCGGTTTGATGCAAAAACCTTCGAACTGGGGCAATAGTTTGACCAAATCCCGCACATCGTGCTGTTCGCGTACCACACCGATCAATTTCGGCACCGCTACACCGGCGTTTTCAGCCAGAGTTTTGGTCTGTAATTTATCGTCTACCAGTGGAAACAAGCGGCGCGGATTGTAACGAGCAATGAAGTCAATATTGCGTTTATTCATACCCAATACACCGCGCTGTCGAAGTTTTGAGCGCGCGCTATAAGCACGGGAAAGTTTGGCCAAAAAAGCCATCAGTCAGAGGATACGCGCAGCGGTTTAAAACGGCGTAACTCCAGCAGACGATAACCGGTATAACTGCCTAGCAGTAGCACTGCTGCCATTAAAACTAATTGCGCACCAAGAAAATTAAAGGTGATATGGCGCACTAGCGAGCTGTCCATTGCCAAATAAGCCAATATCGCCACCAAAAGCGAACCGCCGCCCTGCTTTAACACCTCTGTCGCGCCCTCTTCTTCCCATAACAGGGACATGCGTTCAATGGTCCAAGCAAGAATAATCATCGGGAAAAAAGTCACTTTCATGCCTTCACTCAAGCCCAGCTGAAATGCCACTATGGCGAATACACTGATAATACCGATTACCATAATAATCACCGCCGATATTCGTGCCACCAAGAGCAAGTTCAGACGCGACAGATAGGCACGAATATAAAGACCCGTGGCGACGATTAAAATGAAGCCGATTAAGCCTGTCAGCAAACTGGTTTGCATAAATGCCATCGCTATCAATACCGGCATAAAGGTACCTGAGGTTCTGAGTCCCACCAATACTCGTAGTAATACCACCACAAGTACGCCGACCGGTATCAATAAAATACCTTTAAAAAGAGCCTGTTCTTCCAGCGGTAAACTATAGAGTGAAAAACTGAGTAGATTACCTTCCTCCAATGGCATCAACCGTTCAGCGGGTAACTCCTGCTCAATAATTGAAAAGCTAACTTTAGAACGGTGGCCGCCAGTGACATCCAGAAGAGAATCGTCGCGGTATTGCCAGAGTAATAAATGTTCAGCTACGGCCTGTTGTCCCGTTAGAGGGTCGATTAAAAAATATTCTTGACCGGTAAAAACTTGTAAATAATCACGCAACTCTTGCCGCCTGCGGCCATCTTCTAGCACCAGTGCCTGCACATTTCTGACAGATACTCGGCTCTGTAACAATAAATCTAACAGCCACTGCGAGCGCGATGCGTATTGATACAACAATTGCGCTTGCTGATGTTGAGTATCGAACTGCTTGATTAGAGCCAGCGCCAAACTTAACGGGTCTGCAGAGCTTTGGTGAGCGGCAGCGAGTAGCTGAGTGGCAACCCGAGCATAGGGCTCGGGTATACGCCGTAAGGCCTGCGGTTGGGGCGGCATGGCCAAGGTTTTGAGATCAGGTTTTGCCAACATATCGACACGATAATAGAGGCTCTGCTTGCCACGAGCCTCACGCACCGCCCATTCGGCGCGACGGCCACCATTGCGCAAAGAATAGTTTAAACCAAAACCAGGGCTTGCCGTGTATTCACGCAACAATTCAAATCCAGCTTGGGTGGAGGGTATTGCCAACGACACCTTTACCGGTTTGCCCGTAGCCTGCAGCTGAACTTTAGCTTCCACTGACCAAACTCGACTCAGCTCACCCGGCAACCAAGACACATTGTCGGCCACGTGCCGATAATTCATTAACCCCAAGCCAGTCGTTAACAACAAAGCGCACAAAGCAAAGAACGGCCAGCGATTTTTCAAAGTGATTGTTTCTGCATAACTATGCCTAATTCAGGCAGCCGTTGCGGTTTGGCCTGAATGTATTTTTTTGAAACATCGACCAAAGCCACGTCGCGCAAGAACTCTCGGCCCAGTAATATGGGATAGATCATGTTGACACGATCGGCCAAGGTAAACTCAGCTTCTTCCATAAAGTCGCCTAATTGCAACGTCAAGCGCACCACATAACGGCGCTCGCTTTTTTTCATCGATGCCTGACGAACTTTTACAGTACGCCGCAGGCGTGCCTCTATCATTAATCCTGGATGCCCCTGCTCTAACAACTGAAAACGCACCCAGTTTTTACCATCGCGTTCGAATTTTTCTATATTGGTGGTACTTAATGAGGATGTCGCTGCCCCCGTATCGATACGGGCTCGTACAATTTTATTGGCCGGTTTTAACCACACCCACTCGGCAGCACCGAGTAATAATTTTCCGTCAATACTGCAGTTTTCCGCCTTGCTAACCGGTACTCGCGGAATTGGGGCCGCCTGATGGGATTGGCTTAACTGCTGCAACTGCTCGGCCTGTAGTTGCCCCTGCATATCAAGTTGCCGTTGTAATTGCTGCTGTGTTTGAGCCAGTAAATTCAGTTGTTGTTTGAGCTGCTGTTGCTGTTGAGTAAATTCTTGCGAATGAGATTCTTGCACATTTTGTAAAGTGGTCAAATCATACCCAGGTGTTAACGGTAGTTGTGAGCAGCCAGTGCTAAGGGCGATGCACCAGCACAGGGCCAAAAAAAGAACAGAGCGGAAGGTGATCATGATTGTTACCGAAATGGGGCTCGTAATAGTGGCTAACGACGGGTCCCTGTCGGTACTAACAAGCAGTATTCAGCCGATTTTCTCAGCCTCTAAACATCATCACCAAAATAACATATATAGAGTGCTACCGCCAAACGAGCCGTTCACAAGCCTTGAAACTCAGGTCATTGATGGTTATTTTGTGCGCGCATTTAAATTCATATCACTAAGAAGTCACTTTATGTCCATCGATACCCTATTACAAAAATTACAGACCGAGCCCCAATCCATAGCTTTTAGCGACACCATGGCTACGATTGATGCCGCCTACAATTTTAGCGAAACCGCTTTTAACAACGGTGACACCCACAATGAGGCCGGTCACAACAATGGTTCCTGCAAATTATTTGCCTTTGCGCAATTACACCATTTAAGCCAAAGCTCAACCTTGGCGCTCTTCGGTGACTACTACCGCCAAGATGTATTGCTGCACCCAGAAGCAACTGATCACGGCAACATTAGAAGTTTTATCCAGCACGGTTGGGAAGGTATTAAATTTCATGCCGCAGCACTGACACGAAAGTAAGCGTCAAAAAAAACGTCGCGCCAATATTATTGGCGCGACGTTTTTGTTGCGGGTTAACAAAAGAATATAGTGAGAACCTACTTGGCCTGAGAGTCTAGACCCGCCAGTAATGCGCTCATCTCCGGCGTTTCAGCTTCAATGCGGGCACGTTTTTCTGCATCTATACGCAATTTTTCCGCTGCGATAGCCGCTTTAATACGCTGCCCTTTGCTACCGCTATTTGAACTTGTCGGTGGTGCTTTGAGAATAGCTTCAGCTGCCGGAGCTGCGGCCACGCTTACTGGGCCCGTGCGCGCCGACAAAACCTTGGCGGCAAGTAATTTGGCTTCGGCGCGACTGTCTCGTTTACTCGGCGCTAGCTTTTCTTCAACGACGGACTCCGTCGCTGCCTTACGGCTACTCGTAGCCGACTTCAGCGATGCAAGACGCTTTGCTTCCATCACTTTTTCAGCGGCAGCAGCCTTGCGGTCGGAGGCAGCTTTCTTTTTAGCCTCGGCTAAGCGTGCTGTTTTTGATGTTTTTCGAGCGGCCAAACGACGGGCTTCAATTCCCATCATCAAACTCTTCATCTCGGCAGCCTCTAGGGTAGAAGCTGTTTGCCTGAATTGTTCACGTGCTTCGCGCTCACGCTCGAGTTCTTCTTTGATGCGCTTTTCTCTAGCTGCTGAACCCGTGCGACCAGTAGCAATTTTATCGGGTGCCGCCGCAACCGAACTAGTAGCCTTTTTGGCGGGCTTTTGAGCTGCAGCGCGGACTTTTTTAACCGGTCCAGTTTCTGCAGCAGCCTCTGCCAATGCTAGCTTAATTAGGTCAAGCGAAGACAGTGCAGGTTTCGTCTTTTGCTCTACTTCAGGCTCTTTGCTGGACCCTTTAGAACTCTGCTCGCGGCGATCATCCAGCCAGCCATCATCAGAACCGTCGTTCCAGCTCTCACCAGCAACACCGGAATCAATTTTCGCTAAATCATCCAGCTCAGCTTTTGCCGCCAAGACCTTGGCATGAGAGACGACTCCAGAGGCGCGACCCGCCTTTATCGGTATTGCACCCAAGTCTTTTTGTGCTTCGCGCACAAGTTCGCGCATTTCGCTGCTGTCATCAGCGAAACCGAACTCTTCTATCTCAAATTTACTGGCACCCTGCTGACGAATTGCCGTAAAGAAGTCACCTTCGGCACCGTCCTCGGCCTGATTGACCAGTGAG
>CAWVSV010000077.1:0-11096 GCA_963933095.1 uncultured Cellvibrionales bacterium | reverse complement strand
AGCAGCAGTATTTAAGCATGACATTAACTTTATTATGCACACAAAAGCCTAGACCTATAGAACATAAACAACCCTTAGTGACACATTATTTTGGCCGCATGCTAGCCGCTTTAATTTCTCAATGTGTCAAACAATCACACTGATGAGACTGAATTTTTTATTACTTTTCCCAAAAAAAATAAATTCTATAAAACTGTGATAGATTTTTTGACGGACCAGCGGGTGTCAATTATGCTGGCAATAAAGATATCAGTTGGCCGAGAGTAATTTTTTACAAATTTAACAGCATCTAGCAGCGGGCATTTTTCAGCCAGGAGTTTATTGTATGAGTACGGATAAAATCACTGTTGTTGTCAACAGCCACAGCTACCATATTAGCGCCAGTGAACCTGAGACGCTAACTGCTATAGTCACAACTGACCGCAAGGCATTAATTACTTTATTGGAAGCCATTAAACACCAGCAGAAGGCCAGCGAGCAACGGGCCGAGCAGATATTGCTGCCAACCGCGGCGCCAACCAGCGACAGGCTTGCAGCAGCAATTAAACCCGAGCGCCTAGGTCGCGGCGATGCCGATGCCATGATGGCACGTTTAATTTTAGAAGAGCAGGCCAAGCAGAAAAAACCACCCAGCCAGCGGAGTTTTTACAAGTGGATTATTGGCTTTACGGCCTTAGTTATAATGGCAATATTGATATTGTAACTGCCCTAGTATTTATAATCGGCCCGTCATTGGCTCAAAACTCAAACACCCTCGATGGCTAACGGTGAGATGTAACCGACGGACAAGCCCAAATAAGATGACAACCATGGTGCTAAGTAACCCATACCCCCTATATATGGCAGTAATTTATGCTGTGGAAGTCAGTAGATGAGCAATGTATTAGCCGATTATTGAATGGGATTTAAAGGTTCAAACACCTATAGCTAAGTCGAGTGATAGAAAACGTTACCGCCAGTAATGGTAATTATTAAGCTTCATTGCACAGATAAAAATAATCTATTTAACCCTAACGCATCCGTTTAGCAGCAGGAATCGGGTAAACTGGGTATTCATTTTCAGGTAATCGGCACCCCATGGCCTACATTCATTCGCCCTGTACTAATCAATGCAATCTTAGCGACAACAAGGTTTGCCTGAGCTGCCATCGTACCCTGAAGGAGATATGTGACTGGTCAAAAGCCAGCAATGAGCAAAAACAGCGCATTTTGGATCGCCTTGAAGGGTTGGGTAATCACTCCGAATAATAACAGGTACAAAAAAGAGGCACTAATAAGCGCCCCTTTTTTGACAACATTTTATACCGCTATTTATACAGCAATGTTGTGCACGAATAGCCCAAAGACTTACTCGTCTTCGTCAAAATCCAATTTGCCTTCGAAAAAGCCGGTCTTGGCCAGTACTTCAACGTAAAAAGATTCCAGTTTCTCGGCCACGGCGGCGTCAATGGCCTTGTTGATCTCGGACGGGAATACGGTCTTAGCTTCGGCTTCGGTATTACCGAATTTGCAGTCAAAATCCCAGAAATCGACATCATCGGGCAGCGTTTTTTTGCGCTCGCGCTTGAAGTACTTTTTAATCTCATTCTTGGCGGAGTCACTGACGCGATCGACGTGCAGCTTGGGGTGAACGAGTGAGAATGTCTTTTTCATATTGATCCTGAGAGTGATCCTGGGAGTAATCCAGAAAGTGCCCGCCCAACAAGGACGCGATGATGCATTTTACTCGCCCGTCATTTAGTCCACAATAGCACCCTCTAACTCTTTCCAAGCCTAGATGTCTGTTGGACAGGTTTTTAAGCTTTGGTACACCGAAAATACAACTGGAATCAGCACTATGTCACTGTTATCTCGACTGTTTAAAAGCAAAGCCCCCGCCGCCCCCACTTTGGAGGAGCGCATTGCCGCACTAGCTAGTTCTAATAGCGAAGAGCTATTAGCCTGCGCTCAGGGTGATAACATTGACGCACTGCGCAGCGCCGCGATCGCCCTGTTGCCTTTTAGCACGGCCCTGAAAAATCTGGCCCTTAACAATACGAGTGATACCGTGCAGCGCGCCGCTCAAGTTCGCCTAGGCCAGTTATTTGATGCCGCTGATATCGACATGGAAAGCTTGGTTGACGGTGCCACGAACACCCAGCAACAATTGCTGCTAACCCAGTTTTCAGCCAAAGCCAGCCTTGAGGTGATAGGCCAAATAAACGATTCACAGGCGCTACTAAATCTGGCCATCAGCGCCGCGGTGGCTAACGTACGCCAGGCCGCCGCTCATAGAATTTTAGACTTTGATACTTTAGGCCAACTACTAAAAAGCAGTAAAAATAAAGACAAGGCTGTTTACAAACTGGTCAAGAACAAGCTCGACCAGCATAAAGCACAAAATAAGAAAGCCGCAGATCTTAGTGCCGGCGCTGTCAGTCTGTGCGAGAGCGCCGAGTTATTAAGCCGTGTTGAAGGTGATCAAAGTGAAAAAATTGAACAGCTACAGCGCCGCTGGAAAGCCTTACAACAACAGGGCGAACTAGACGCTGCGACACAATCGCGCTTCAATGAGGCCTTGGCACTGCATCAACAGCAGCTTGACGACGAGCAAGCCGCTGCAGAAGCCGAGTTAAAAGCTCAAACTGACGCCATCGATGCCGAAGCCGACCGAGTTACTGCCTTGGCCGCCCAACAGCAAGCTCTTGCCGCTGAGACTCTGGCTATGGTGGCCGCACCTCTGGTGCAAGTGAACTCTCTATTAGCCGGTATTTACAACAGCGATAACTTTAGCGCCGACACTACGGCCAGTTTTGCAACGGCGTTAAAACTAAGCCGCAACCAAATTGATGAACTGGCTACCGAAGCCATGCTATCTGATGTAGTACAGCAATTTATTCGCCTACACCAAGACACCACAGCCACTTTACAGCTGTGCGCCGAGCAGGGTTCAGTGGCGGAACTTAACGCCAAGCTCTGCGCTGACAATAAAGATGATACTGACAGTAAAGACACCGCAGCCCGGGCGCTTGCCAAGATTCTGCGTGCCGCTGAGCATCTAGCGGAAAGCCACTGCGCCGAAATTATTGTGCAAGCTCGAACAACGCTGAATGAATACAAAACCGCACAAAAAGCGCTCAAACAAGAGCAAGACAGCCAGCGCCGTAAACTGTCAGACCTATTGCGCCGTGGCCTGCATGCGGTGGAAGACAACAACCTGCGCCGCGTGGCCGGCATCAGCCGCGATGTAGAAAAGCTAGCCCCTACATTAGGCCCGCTACCAGCGGGAATGGCCAGTAAAGTCGAAGATTTAGCTACCGGCCTTGCCAAACTCCGCGACTGGCACAGCTTTGCTACCGAGCCTAAAAAACAAGCACTGCTCAGCCAAATGGAGGCCCTTGTCGGCAGTAGCTTACATCCCGCCGACCTAGCCTCACATGTGCAGCGCCTGCAAGACGAGTGGAAGAGCTTAAGTAAAGGCGGCAAGAGCCAGGACGAAGACTTGTGGCAGAAATTTCAAACAGTCGCCAATAAAGTTTATGAGCCCTGCCACGAGCATTTTGACGACCTGGCCAAAGTACGCGAAGAAAATCTGGCCAAACGAAAAATGCTGCTCGAGCAATTACAGAACTATATCGACAGCAACGACTGGAATACAGCCGACTGGCGCGATGATCACTGTAAAGACGTAGAACAACTGCGTCAGCTGGCTCGCGAAGAATGGCGCCGCTACTCGCCGGTAGCGCGCAATCTCAATCAGGAATTACAGCGCAGCTTCGAGCAACACCTCGATACCATCAGCGCCAGTATCGACGCTTATTTACAAATCGGCAAAGCCGCCAAGCAACAGCTAATCACACAAGCCGAGCAACTGGCCAGCAGTGACGATAACAGCAAAGCCATCGACGGTATTAAACGCCTGCAGGCACAGTGGAAAAACGCCGGCCGCTGCAATCACAAAGACGACCGGAAATTGTGGAGTGATTTCCGCGCTCACTGCGACAGTGTCTTTGCCCTGCGAGAACAGCAATTTGCGGCACAGGATATTGAGCAGACCGCCAATCAGGCAGCAGCCGAGGCAGTTATCGCTGAACTAGAAAAACTGCAGACCTTAAATGGTCAGGATTTTCTAGATAACGCCCATAAAGTTGATGAACTGAATCAGCAATACTATGCCATCGGCAATCTTCCTCGCGCCACACGCGGAAAACTGTCTGCTCAATTTAAGCAATTGAGTGAAACACTTAGTAATAAAGGCAGCAGTGAACGGCAGCAAATACAAGATCAGGCATGGCAGGCGATATTTTCCGCCAGCGATAGCGTGCGTGATTTTGAATGGCAAAAAATAGACACCGAGCACGCTAAAGAGACTCTGGCGGCTGCCAGTAATAACTGTCCAAGCGCCGCCAAAGTCGCTCTGCAAGCAATACAGCAGCGTTTTGACACACCGGCCAACGATATAAATAGCCAACAAAAGAATCAAGCCAAGCTGCTGCAGCTGTGCCTGCGCGCCGAAATTCTCACCCGCCTTGATACTCCAGAAGCTTATAAAGCTGAGCGTATGCAATACCAGATTACTCAGATGAGCCAAGGCCTAGGCCAAGCCGAAAAAATCGATACCGAAAGCCCGCACACCTATACTTTAGAGTGGTTGAGTATTGGCGCTGCTCTTGAGAGCAGCTACGACGGTTTATGGCAGCGCTTTAACCTTTGCTTGGCGGCGATGAAAGAGTCATAGTATTTACCGAAAAACTCTGTAGTTCAAAATCAAAAGCCTCAACTTTGTAGTTGGGGCTTTTTCTTGTATTCATTTTTGTAGTGATTCTATGTCTAACGCCAATAGCTTAATTGTGCTTGATTTCGAGACTACCGGTTTATCGCCGACAATGGGCGACCGCGCCATAGAAATAGGCGCAGTGTTAATTGAAAACGGTAAAATTACCGATCGCTTTCAACAGCTGATGAATCCGGGTTTACGAATCAGTGGCTTAATCGAGAGTTATACCGGCATCAGCAATGCCATGCTTGCCGATGCCCAGCCCTGCGCACAGGTAATGAATAAGTTTGCCGACTTTATTGGCGACCACAACTTACTGGCACACAATGCCAGCTTCGATCAACGCTTTTTGGATGCGGAGTTAACAAGGATTAACCGAGGCTATGGCGGCGCAATGACCTGCTCTCTGTTAGCGGCCAGACGACTCTTTCAGAATGCGCCCAATCATAAGCTAGGCACTCTGGTTAATTATGCCGGTCTTGCTGTCGAGGGTAACTTCCATCGGGCTTTATTTGATGCCGAGATGACCGCTAAAGTATGGCTAGCTATACTGGAGTCTATTAAACAGCGCTATGCACTTAATAATATTTCCTTCGCACTAATGCAGAAAATTTGCAAAACCCCAAAAAAATCAGTGCAGGCACTATTAAACAAAGAAATGAATAAAGAGATGAACAAAGGGATAAATAAAAATCTGCATCAAGAATTACATAAAGAGCTGATAAAATAGCGGACGAGAAGCTTGTGGAGAAGATTACTTCAATGTTTTATCCCTATTAATAACCTGCCAATCAGCTACTCGTAAGTCCATCACTCCAAAACGTTGGTAGATTTTTTTAATATCGCCACGCTCACGCATTGTACTTAAGCCTGATTCTAACGCGGTAAATATTGCCTCACCGTCCGGGTGTTTTTTAGAGACTAAAAAATGACGACTTTCGGGAAAGAACACACTGATTCCGACAATCGGTACAACTTTATCGCCCAGATGAGTGAACGAAAAGTCATCTGAGCCCTGAAATGCAAATAAAAGAATATCTGCTTTTTGTTTGGCTACTAGTGTCAGTGCCGCGTCCATGCTGTCGACAGAATGAATATGTTGAAAATTTAACGATTCCAGAATAGACCAGTCGGTGTTCCAGTTCGGATGGCTAACGGCAGTAAGTAACGACAATTGATCAGGTTTGGAGGCTAGGGCACGCGTATTATTTACAGAGGTATACAGCCCCACAGGGTATTCGCCAGCGGCGAGCAAGGGTTGAGTGATGTAGAAATCATCGCGTTTATCGCCAATATCCGCCAGCGAATAAGTCTCGACAAAGGTGGCAGCTCGACCCGTTTGAGTCAATAAAAAAGTGCGCTTTAAGTTGGCGGTTTCTGATTTTAAAACCAGTGATACTTGTTGGTCAGATTGCATCACCGCGGTATTAAAAATATGTATTTCAGACAATATTCTTTGACTTTGCTGCAACGACATAGGTTGTTCATCGAGCATAAAACTGGGGCGAGTTTGCAGCAGAGACAAATACTCTTGGAGTGGCTTTTCTGTCGCATAAACCACCATACTGCGCCCAAAAGTTACGGCACTGGCCAACAAAAGCAAAATCGCTAATAAAACATGAGTCACATATGCCAGCCTCACCTTTAACCTCACCCCCACTATTAAATGAATCAACAATCTTTATCTATTGCAAGCCACGTCGTCGCATACATAAAGTATTCGTGCTGTTAGTAGCTGTTCGCTCCTTGCTTTAACATATATATATTCTATGCACATATCAACTTAGATAGTTATAGGATATATAGGAACAACTCACTAGGAGATCTCCAATGCAGGGTTCATGTCTTTGCTCGAAAGTTAAATACCAGTTAAAACCACCCTTTAAGCTATTTCAATACTGCCATTGTTCACGTTGCCAGAAAGTCACCGGCAGTGCCCACGCCGCCAACATTTACATTAAAGCCGAGCAGCTAATATGGCTACAAGGCGCCGAGCAAATAGGTCGCTTTGAGCACCCAGAGGCCAAATATTACGCCACCCAATTTTGCACAAACTGCGGCTCTAATCTGCCTTGGCAGGTAAAAGGCGGCGACACGGTGGTGGTGCCGGCGGGAACCTTAGATGATGCCTCTAGCGAAGTGAAACCTAAGCAGAGCATTCACTGGCGTTCACGCGCCCCTTGGTATGAAGAGACCAGCAGTATTTGTAAGTTTGACGATGCACCACCGCGCAAACCGCAATAAGAATCTCGTGCAGCCCACTGAAACAGGCAGAACTGCGTCTCTTGGCAGCAAATTAGACGCCTACTTGGACAGAGTCTAACCGCAGTTGCCACTAGGTCGAAAACCAGAGCTTATTAATGTCGCTTTTTACCTTAATCGCCCATATTGACTCTGCTACAGACTAACCAGTGATGTGTGCAACAGAAGTATCTGGCCTTATTGAGGGTTCGGCGTAATTTGGCGGGTTTGGGTTCATAGCGGCTAAAATTTAGTCGCTGTGTCCGTTATACATTGAACTCTATGCCGACTCGCCCTGCTCTAAGCCCCAGCGCCGTCGTTTATGACCTTGCCAACACAGTCAGCAGATCACCTAGCAATATCGGCACAGGAGTCTCCACATCGCCAATAGCTGTTTAACCAGCGATTTATTAGGAATCGGCAAGCCTGCCATAAAAGCAGTATTCAGCCGGTTTAAACTCTGTAAAATGACCCTTAATCAAGGTGTTAAACCCACTCGTTCAACAGCATTTAGGAATTGTCCATGCCAAACACCCCCAAACGCAATCGTCGTCAGAACAAGAAGTTGCACATTGGCGAGTTCGCCGTGCTCGGATTTGCCTTTTCTTGCCGGCCAGAATCCGACTTTAACACCGTATTCGACAGCTTAATTAGCTTAATGGATGAGCGCGGGCTACAGATTTGGGCCGAGGGGACTGTCGACCGTTTTGACGCCTATATCACCTCAGGCCAACGCTATGGTTCCACCAGCGATGAAGATCGCAACGCCATAGAGGCCTGCCTAAAGGCTCAAATCGGTCTCAATGATATATCTGTCGCCCCTTTGTCCGATGCCTACTACGGCTAATTCTTTTACTTAAATCACAGGATTCAATCTCATGTTAAATATTATTCGCGCACTACCATTAATTGCCCTGCTATTTAGCGCCATGGGCACTTATGCCGCTGACGCCGAGGTAAAAACAACACCCGTAGCAACCCCCAACCCTATCGCCATTATCAGTACCACCGCGGGCGAAATCACCCTGCAACTTTACGCCGACAAATCCCCAGTAACCGTGGCCAATTTTATTGACTACGCCAATAGCGGCTTCTACAACGGCACTATTTTTCACCGTGTTATTAAAAACTTCATGATTCAGGGCGGTGGTTTCAATAAAGACATGGTCAAAAAGACCACCAAAGCGCCCATTATCAACGAGTCATTGAATCGCGTTGCCAATAGTAAATACACTATCGCTATGGCCCGCACCAACAACCCCAACAGCGCCACCGCGCAATTCTTTATCAACACCCAAGACAACGTCAGTTTAAATGTCACTCGCGAGCGCGCCGGTTATGCGGTATTTGGCGAAGTCACTCATGGCACCGATGTCATTGATAATATTGAAAATAGCGAAACTAAAAAATTAGCTCGCTATAACGATGTGCCTGCAGAGCAGATTATGATTACCAAGGTTGTCATTAAATAACACGGCTACAGCACAGCCGGTATCGATACTTTTATAATATTTTAAGGCAACGCTAGCTTAAAGTTAGCAGCTGAACGTGCCCATTACGCGCAAAAAGCGATCCTATAATCAACGCTAAAAACATGCTCGAGACAATTAAAAATCGGTCAAGCAAACAACTGTATTAGCCGCTACTGACTGAAAAACTATGTTCCGATAAACAAACTGTTTTATCTGTATGTTGAGATTAAATAAATAAAAATATTTTTATACTGGTCGAATTATTCACTTGTTAACAGAGATAATTATGAAAAAACTCGTCTTTCTCAGCGTTGTTATGGCTCTAATCAGCGGCTGCGAAACCAGTGCACATGCCTATAATATGTACCAACAAGGCAGTGCCGGTTTCTCTTGCGATGATATCAGCAAAGCCTTTTCTGCCTATAAACGCGACCGCAACTCTAACGATGGCCTAGCGGTGTTAGTGCCGCTAATCGCCAGCGCCGGTGGCGTCAATACTGCCAGTGCCGGCACTACCTCAGACGCCTATTATGAACAGGCCAAGAGCGCGGCAAATATTGGCTTGATGGTGCAGGGCTGCCCTGTCATTTATTAAATGAATGGCAGAATAATTTCCGTTAAAATACATTAACTTTTTCTTTCAAGGTATTCCCTATGTCTACAGTAACCGCCCACAATCGTCGCCAGCGCAAAAAACTCCACCTCGCTGAGTTTGCGGTACAGGGTTTTGATCTCTCCTGTCAGATAGCGCTAAAAACAGAAGCCGAGTTAGACGCCTTCTTCAAGAGCTTAGCCGCCTTTATCCATTCTCAGCAACTGCTGATCTGGGCCGATGGCGACGCCGGTCAGCTGTCTGCCTATGTAACTTCCGACCAACGCTATGGCTCGGTTAGCGATGATAACCGCACAGACATTGAAGCCTGGCTTCACACTAAGCCCGAGCTATCCGAGATTAGCATTGGCGCATTGGTTGATACCTATTACGGATAAAGAGGCGGGTAAAAAGGCGGATAAAAAGGCGATTAAGCTGCGCTTTAATTCAAATGATTAAAAACACTGTATCTATTGGTCTGACCAAGCCCAAGAGCCCGACTAATGTCGGTTCAATAATGCGTGCCGCTGGCTGCTATCGCGTCGACTCGGTGTTTTACACCGGCGAGCGTTACAATCGTGCGGTCAAATTTCAGACCGACACCAAACTGGCACAGACGAAAATACCGCTAACAGGCGTCGATTCTCTGCTAGATGCTGTTCCCGCTGGGGCCAAGATTATCTGCGTAGAACTGGTAGAGGGCGCCACCCCATTGCCGGAGTTTAAGCACCCTGACCATGCTTTTTATATCTTTGGCCCAGAAGACAACACGCTCTCTCAAGATGTGATCGACCGCTCTGATGCGGTGGTCTATATACCCACCGTTGGCTGCATGAATTTAGCCGCCACTGTTAATGTTGTGCTCTATGACCGTCTGGCAAAATCAGCCCATATCAGTGGCGATGAATTAATTCGCGCCAGCCGCGATAAGAATAACAATATCAAACTGAGTAACAGCTAATGCCAATTGAGCGGCTATTTATTGCCACCGTGGCCGGCGGTGAACAACGCGCAGTTGCATCTCTTGAGCTCATTGCGGGGCAAGGTATAGTCGGCGATCGAAATTTTGGCCTGAGAAAATGGCCGGGGCAAAACATCACTTTTATCGAACGCGAACAAATCGAGGCCTATAACCTAGCCTTTGCGCAAAACCTCCAGCTCAGTGACACTCGCCGCAGCGTGATTACCTCAGGGTTTCGCCTAAATGAGTTGGTCGGCCAGCAGTTCACTATTGGCGCGGTCACATTTTTTGGCGTAGAACTGTGCGAGCCCTGTTCTGATCTTGGTGAACGTCTGCAAAATAGCCGCATATCCAAAAACGCTGTGGTCAAAGCTTTCACCCATAAAGGTGGTCTGCGCGCCGATATAGTCAGCAGTGGCGATATTAGCGTCGGCATGAATATTACAATAAAGGCTAGAGGCTAGAGGCTAGAAAGAATAAAACTGAGACACTCGAATGCAAGATAAATACATTAGCGCGACTCGAAAATGGCTCGAAACCATGGTGATCGGCCTAAATCTCTGCCCCTTTGCCAAGCGCGAGCTGGTAAAAAATCGCGTCCGCTTTCAATTAAGCGAAGCGACAACCACTGCGGCGCTTTTAACCGAGCTTAAAGATGAAATCATACAACTCGACGACAATGACAGTATAGAGACCACTCTGTTGATTCACCCGTGGGTACTCAATGATTTCTTTGATTATAACCAGTTTTTAGACAGCGCCGACCGCCTACTGCTAGAGCTGGATCGCGATGGCATTTATCAAATTGCCAGCTTTCACCCCGACTACCAGTTTGGCGGCACCGAGCCTGAGGATGTGGAAAACTTCAGCAACCGCGCCCCCTACCCTATCTTGCACTTACTGCGCGAAGACAGTTTGGAGGTAGCCATTGCCAACTACAAAGACTCCGATTTAATTCCCGCCAATAATATAGCCCTGCTCGAAAGCATGGGGTTAAAAAGGGTTCAGGCCTTATTAAAGAACTGCAGCAGAAGCTAGTTGCTAGTTGCTAGTTGCTAGTTGCTAGTTGCTAGT
>CAWVSV010000076.1:0-11115 GCA_963933095.1 uncultured Cellvibrionales bacterium | reverse complement strand
AGATTTTTCTTATTTTTACTTGCTTACGCTATCATTATTAAATAGCGTACCCAGTCTACTATTTTTTATTACCTATATTTTCATTAGTGAGAAAGGCCCACAGATGCTCCGACTCAGCGGTTTTATTCCCTACCTTAGTATTGTCTTTTTGAATGCTTTTATCGACTTGGGTCATAAAATCGTTATCCAAAACACCGTGTTTAAGGTTTACGATGGCGAGACTCAGGTGGTGCTAACCGCCGTCGTCAATGCGCTTATTTTACTGCCCTTTATTTTGCTATTTAGCCCGTCGGGCTTTCTGGCAGACAAATACCCTAAACACCGAGTAATGCAGGTGTCGGCACTGGCGGCGATATTTATCACCTTGGGCATCACCGCCTGCTACTATGCCGGCTGGTTTTGGGCCGCCTTCGGCCTCACGTTTGTGCTGGCGATTCAAAGCGCTTTTTACAGCCCCGCTAAATACGGTTACATCAAAGAATTGGTGGGTAACAAAAATATCGCAGCCGCTAACGGTGCTGTTCAAACCATCACTATTGGCGGTATTCTGCTGGGAACTTTTGTATTTTCAGCACTGTTTGAGTACTTTTTGACCGGTGTTGAGATCGATTCCACCGCCACGGTGCTGCCGCCTATCGCTACTATCGGCTGGGTACTGGTAGCGCTGGCAACAGTAGAGTTTTTAATCAGCCTGCGCCTGCAGGCCAAAACCGAACCACAACAACAATTGCACTTTACGCCGCAGCAATATTTTAGCGGACACTATTTACACCGCAATTTACACGCCATTCGCGGCAACAGCACTGTGTGGCTGTCGATTATCGGCCTCGCAACCTTTTGGGCTGTATCGCAGGTTGTTATGGCCACATTCCCCGCTTTTGCCAAAGAGCAATTGCAGGAAACCAACACGCTTATTATTCAAGGTATTTTAGCCTGCTCTGGTATCGGTATTATGCTCGGCGCCAGCATTGCCGGTCGCATCTCACGCCGCCATATCGAAACCGGACTGATCCCACTGGGCGCCATAGGTATCGCCTGTGCATTGGCACTACTGCCTAATTTGACTAGCAACTGGGGTATGGCGCTCAATTTTGTCGCCATCGGCCTGTTTGGCGGCCTGCTGATTATTCCGCTCAATGCGCTCATTCAATACTCCGCCAAAGAGCGCGAATTGGGCACGGTGCTAGCGGGTAATAACTGGGTACAAAACATTGCCATGCTGGGTTTTCTCGGCCTTACTGTGGCCGCTGCCAGTGCAGGGATCAGCGCGAAGTGGCTACTGGCGTCACTAACACTAGTGACTCTGCTCGGCACCGGTTATACCATCTATAAACTGCCGCACTCGCTGGCACGAATTCTGGTTACAATTTTGCTCAAGCGCCGCTATCGCATTGAGATACTCGGCTTCGATAAACTGCCATCGTCCGGGCCGGTACTATTGCTCGGCAATCACATCAGCTGGATCGACTGGGCACTGGTGCAAATAGCCTGCCCGCGCCAAATTCATTTTGTCATGCAGCGCCAGATCTACAATCGCTGGTACCTCAAACCCTTTATGAAACTGTTTGGCATTATTCCAATTGCATCCGGCGCCAGCCGCGGCTCGCTGAAGGCCATTAATGAAATGCTGCTGCAAGGCGAAGTAGTGTGTCTATTCCCAGAGGGGGCCATTAGTCGCAATGGTCACTTGGGCAAGTTTCTCGCCGGCTACGAACGCACTGTTGCAGGTGTGGACGGCGTCATCATACCTTTTTACTTACGCGGCCTCTGGGGCAGCGCTTTTTCTCGCAGCAGTGAGAAACTGCGCGAAATTCGCACCAGTGGTTTAAAGCGCGATTTAATTGTCGCCTTTGGCGACCCGCTGCCACTGTCGACTAAAGCCGATACCTTAAAGCAAAAAGTGTTCGAACTCTCCAGCAGCGCTTGGGATCAGTACACTCAAGGCTTGAACACCTTAGCTAACGCCTGGATCAAAACCGCCAAGCGCGAGAGCGGTAAAAACTTTGTCGCCGACAGCGAGGCCGAACCCATTAGCTATCGCCGCACTTTAGCCGCCACTCTGGCGTTTTCACAGGTGATCAAAAACCAATCGCGCGAACAAAATATCGGCCTTATTCTGCCAGCCTCCAGCGCTGCCCTAATCACTAATATGGCGGTGTTAATCAACGGTAAAACCTGCGTTAACCTCAACTACACCGCCGCCACTACGGCGGTTAAAGGCAGTATTGCCAGCGCAGAGGTACGCAGCGTTTACACTTCTAGGCGCTTTATTAAGAAACTGCAGCAGCGCGGTATCGACATAGATGCCATGCTCGAAGGTCTGAACACCATTTACCTCGAGGATTTAAAAGCCGACTTGCCCAAATGGCGCCTACTGCTGGCCCTAGCCGCCACCTACCTGCCCGCCGGCCTGCTGGCTTTACTGTGGGTAAAAAACCGCCAGTTAAACGACCCCGCCGCGATTGTTTTTTCCAGCGGCAGCGAGGGCACCCCCAAAGGCATAGTACTTAGTCACCGCAACATTCTCGGCAACAGCAAGCAAATCAGTGACGTACTCAACTTCCGCGAAGACGATGTGATTGTCGGCTGCCTGCCGCCATTCCACTCCTTTGGTCTAACCGTCACCACTATGATGCCCATGATCGAAGGCCTGCCGGTGGTCTGCCACCCCGACCCCACCGATGTGCTCAATGTCGCCAAGGCGATCTGTCGCCAGCGCGCCACTATTTTGCTCGGCACCGCGACTTTTTTGCGCCTGTACGCTCGCAATAAGCGTATATCTGCGCTAATGCTTGAGTCTTTACGGGTGGTGATTGCTGGCGCCGAAAAACTGCCAGAATCGGTGCAGCTGGCATTTCAGGCCAAATTCAATATCAATATTCTCGAGGGTTATGGTGCCACCGAAACCACGCCGGTGGCCAGCTGCAACATACCCGACCAGCTCGACAGCAACTATTGGCAGGTACAAAAAGGCAATGCCCCCGGCTCCGTAGGTATGCCGCTACCCGGCAGCTCGGTGCGCATTGTCGACCCGGTAAGCTTAGAGTCGCTACCCAGCGGTGAAGACGGGCTAATTATGATAGCCGGTACGCAGGTAATGCTGGGTTATTTAAACAATCCAGAAAAAACCGCCGACGTGATTGTCGAACTCGACGGCCAACGCTGGTATAAAACCGGCGACAAAGGCCACGTTAGCGAAGATGGTTTCTTATTTATTGTCGATCGCTACTCGCGCTTTGCCAAAGTGGGGGGCGAAATGATTAGCCTCGGTGCAGTAGAGCAGTGCGTAAAAAATATTATCTGCGATGCCGACGGCAACGAACCCTGCGACAGTGCCACGGTTAATGTGCCCGACGAGAAAAAAGGCGAAAAGGTATTGCTGTTAGTAGCGGGCGATAGCGAGTTTACAACAAACTTTGACGCCTCGGCTTTGCGCCAACAACTCATCGATGGCGGCATGAACAGCTTAATGCTGCCAGCGGCTATTTATTGTGTAGACGAGATTCCAAAACTCGGCAGCGGCAAGGTGGACTTTAAAAGTCTGAGTAACATGGCGCTAGAACTCATTTAAGCCATTACTGACAGGTTGCCAAGGCCATAGCCGATTACTGTGATCTATTTTTCTCGCACATAAGCGAAAAAATAGATCGCGATATTGCACTGCGGGCGCTCATTTTAGTCACTAATACAGTGCCAATAGCATTTTAAACAAGCACTCATATCAGTAGCTTGCCAAAATCTATCAATATGATTAAATTAATTAACTTTATCAAAAACCTTTAGTTGATTACTCTATCGTTAATCAATCAGTAGCCAAGCAGGTAAAGCAGCATGTTAAACGATCGACAAGGCCATAAAGTTCCAGACGTTATCTTTCATACCCGCAAAGACAACGACTGGCTACAGGTCAGCAGTAGCGACTTATTTACCGGCAAGCGAGTAGTAGTATTCGCGTTGCCGGGTGCGTTTACGCCCACCTGTTCGTCTACCCATTTGCCGCGCTATAACGAACTGGCCGGTGTATTTAAGGCCAATGGCATCGACGCGATCGTGTGCCTCAGTGTGAATGACGCTTTTGTTATGGAGTCTTGGGGCGCCGACCAAGATGCTGACAATTTAATACTGATTCCAGATGGCAATGGCGAGTTTAGCCAAGGCATGGGCATGCTAGTGGACAAAAGTGACATCGGTTTCGGTCAGCGCTCGTGGCGCTACTCTATGCTGGTAAACGATGGCACCATCGAAAAAATGTTTATCGAACCAGAAAAGCCCGGCGACCCGTTTGAAGTCTCAGACGCCGACACCATGCTCAACTTCATCAACCCCGAGGCGGTACAACCCGCCCGTGTCACTTTGTTTAGCAAAGTCGGCTGCCCACACTGCCACCGTGCCAAAGACGCCCTGATAGCAAAAGGCATGGTGTTTGAGGAGATAATTGTCGGCAGCGGCGGTATCGGCTTCAGCAGCTTGGCGGCGGTTACCGGTGCCGGCACTACACCGCAAGTTTACATCGACGGCGAGCACATTGGCACGGCGGACGACTTAGAAGTATTTTTAGCGCAAACTTAGTCCGCCAGATTAAGTTGATACATAGCGTATTTGGCGTCTTCGTGCGCCACCGGCGTTAGGTACACCAAAAACTCCATGCGGCCGCCGAGCATGGTGTTGCTACTGGGGTCATACTTGGCCGTTAATTCGAAAAAACGCACATGCCCCGCCTGCAGCTTAAATTTGGCCTCTTTGTCGGCGAAATCCCAGCCATGACTGGCCTTACTTAAACCGGTGGCCGCTAAGACATATTCACCTGGCGGCACCTCGGCCACCAAATAGCGGTTATATTTTAGCGCGCCGAGGGGTTTTTCATTGACAAATACAGCCGGCCAGCTGCGCGACTTGGCTCGATAAGCTTGCTCTGTACGATAAATATAGACCAGTGCATTGTTTGGATTTTTAGGCTTTGCCACATCAAAAGGCTCCTGCGCATACGCCGGACCTTTGGCGCTTTGGCAGCCCATTAATAGCGCCAGTAACAGCAGCGCACAGCAACCGATTAATGATTTAATCATAAACCCTCGTCAATAATTTAGGCTTTTGGGCCCGCCATTTTAATGGCGGCTGCAACGGAGAATTTGTCGATATTATCGACAAACAATTTGGCCAAAGACTTTGCCGCCACATCGTAGTCATTGGCATCTGGCCAGGCGTCACGCGGGTTTAATAAAGCGCTGTCAACGCCGGTTACACTTAGCGGTATGGATAAATTTAAAACGTCTAAGTGCCGCGTCTCAACATCGTCTAGCTCACCACGTTGAATGGCACTAACAATAGCGCGTGTGACTGGAATAGGAAACCGTCGCCCCTTGCTCTGCCCGTCCTCAACCGCGCCACCGCCTCCAGTCCAACCGGTATTCACTAAAAACACTTTAGCGCCAAAACTGTCGATGCGGCGCATTAATAAATCGGCATAAATGCGCGCTGGGCGCGGCATGAACGGTGCGCCAAAACAGGCCGAAAAAACTGCACAAATAGTGTCGCTAACACTGCCGTCGACGGCTAACTCGGTAGAGCCAACTTTAGCCGTGTAGCCCGATAAAAAATGATAAGCCGCAGCCTCTTTCGACAGTATCGACACCGGAGGCAACACACCACTAACATCGCAGCTAAGAAAAATAACATGCTTGGCTTCGCCAGAAAAATTGGCCTCTACGCGCTCATCGATATGCTTGAGTGGATAAGAACAGCGGCCATTTTCACTATAAGTCGTATCCGTGTAATCGGCGCGGCGAGTAGCACTGTCGACCATCACATTTTCCACGATGGCACCAAAACGAATAGCCTTCCAAATCAGTGGCTCATTGCGCGCTGATAAATCGATAGTTTTAGCATAACAACCGCCTTCAAAATTAAACACGCGGTCGCGCGTCCAACCGTGTTCGTCGTCGCCAATTAAATAGCGTTTCGGGTCGGCCGATAAAGTGGTTTTGCCGGTACCCGACAAGCCAAATAATAAACAGGTATCGCTGTTGCCGTCTGTGTCTATACCGACATTGGCTGCGCAATGCATGGGCAGTACGTCGCGCTCGGGTAGTAAAAAATTCTGCACCGAGAACATGGCTTTTTTTAATTCACCGGCGTATCTCATGCCCGCGATCAAAACTTTGCGCTGGGCAAAATTAATAATCACACAGCCATCAGTATTAGTACCATCACGGTTGGGCTGGCAAACAAAGTTAGCGGCATGGAGTATGCGCCAGCGGCGCTTGTCTTTGCAGTTGTAGCTGTGGCTTGGATGAACAAACATATTGCGCGCAAACAAACTGTGCCAAGCGGTTTCCGTGGTAACAATTAGTGGTAAATAGTTATCGTCACAGGCGCCAATATGTAAATGAGAGATATAATTATCGCGCCCAGCAAGATGATTTTTTACCCTGTCCCACAGTGCCTCAAAAGCGTCGACCTCAAATGGCTGGTTCACAGCGCCCCAGTCAATCAGCGTTGCACTGGAGGGCTCGCGTACTATATAGCGGTCGCCGGGTGCGCGGCCGGTGCGAGTACCGGTAACAGTATAAATAGCACCGCTGTCGGTCAGCGCCACCTCGCCCGCTTGCAGTGCCCGCTCAATCAATTCTGCCGCGGTTAAATCTATGTAATCGGCGCCCTCTGTCCGTGACATGACTGTACCTCATATTTAAATAGGTTTAATGCATATTTTTCTCGGGAAAAAGCTCGGCAACTTCTTTATCGGTAAAGTGATAGTGCTGATTACAAAACTGACAATCGATGTTAATAGTGCCAAGGTCTGCCAACATTAGCTTTACCTCAGTATGCCCTAGCGACACCAGCGCCTTGGCACTGCGATCAAACGAGCAGCTGCACTGAAATTTTATCGCTACTGGCTCAAACAGGCGCACCGCTTCCTCGTTAAATAGACGGTAAAGCAGCTCTTCGTGAGGTAAATGCAATAGTTCATCCGTTTTAACGGTGGCGGCTAGTGCCGTTGTTGTCTCCCAGCAGTTCTGGTTTTCTTCCGCGGTGCTGTTAAGCTGCTGCGGCAACGCCTGCAGTAACAGTCCCGAGGCACAGCCTTGTACGGCATCGGCAGCAAACCATAACCGGGTTGCGAGCTGCTCCGACTGCTTAAAATAATGCTCTAGGCATGCTGCCAAATTATCCGCATCCAATGGCACTACCCCTTGGTAGCGCTGGCCCTTATCGGGTTCAATAATAATAACCAGCATGCCCTTACCGATTAAATCGCTAATACCGCTAGCGGCGAGTGAGTCCCAGTCAACGCCATCGTCGGGCCGCGCCACCGCGCGCAGCTCACGATGATGATTGCACTCCGCTACGATCAGCGGCAGGGGACCATCACCTCGGGCCTGTAAAGTCAGGCGCCCATCAAACTTTAAAGTACTAGAAAGCAAACTAACCGCCGCCACAAATTCGCCTAGCAATTGCTGCACTACCGCTGGCAGGTCGTTGTTTTTTAATACTTCAGCGTAGCTGTCGCCAAGGGAGACAATCTCACCCCGAATATCGGTATTGTCAAAAATAAAGCGCTGCATTTGATCAGTGGAGGACATGATTAACTCTAATAATAGTGACTAGAACGCTATTTTAACGAGTTAAAAGCACCGGAGCTACCGACGCGTGACCGCACACCCGTTGCGCGCCAGTTTGCGCCGCTGCTTAGACTCTCGCTCAACGCGCTGCCGCTCGGTAATATAAATCGGTTTACCCTTGGCATCATATAGGTTCACCGGTCCCTGCAGCATAGACAATACGCGCTGTTCGCGGCTGCAACTGCGCCGTGCGTGGGCCTTTAGTTGACGCTGATTATTTTCATGCCATTGCCGCTCGATCTCACCCATGGGGGCAAACAGCTTAGACAAGCCAGCACGCAGGCGATGACTGCTGTCGACATTAATATGGCTGAGCGCAGCGCCTATAGTGCGCACCACCACAGAGGCAGGCTTGTGATCAGAGTAATGGTTTTGACCCTTGGCATCGCGCCATTGATACACTTCTGCTGTCGCCATAGCAGGCAACAGCGTTAGCAGAGTCGCCACTCTAACCACCGTTAATACAACACACGCTATTTTATTCACAGCAACACCAGTACTTAATAAGCCCACACACCAACTGGGGTGGGGTTACTTGTAGGCTAGCTGCTACGTCTCAAGTTGCCTCATACAGCATTAGATAGAGTTGTCATTAAAATAATATTTTTATTCTTTCGGCTCAAATAAACCTGGCGACGTGCTCGACGGAATACGATAAAGCTGCAATATATCGTTTTCACTTTGGCGAGCTTTAGCACTGTCGATCACCATGCGATAACCACTGGTATCAGCAAAATCAACATGTGTGCCTGTATCGGCATGCAACAGCTGACTGAATTGCTGGAAATTTTGTATTTTTTTGCCATTAAAAGTCTCAATAATCCAGTTGCTCCAGTCGTGGTAACCCAAATTAACATCAGCCGCTAATACCTTAAGCGCCACGACTAGCTCCTGCTGCTCATCAGAGCTCCACATATTGCGCGCATTAAGAAACTCTATGGGTGCTTTATTGCGCCAATCGCGGCCCCAGCGTTTAATTAAATTCATATTTAACGGCACAAACACCACCCCGCCATAAATCAAATACTCGGGGCTTTCATCAAATGTCTGCGCTCGCACCAAATTAAAACTGTGCTCACTGGCCGCGGCGGTAATATCGGTGACTAGCTCGCGCCCTTGGCGAATGAAATGCACGCTTACTTTATCGCCAACATGATACTGATCAATGGCGTATTTAAAATTAGTGCGTTGGTGGCGACGAAATTCTATCGAACTGTCATCGGCAATATCGAAGCCATCAATACGGGTGATCACATCGCCCGGCTGTAATTCGCCCTCGGCGCTTGCCCCAGGAAAAACCTTAGCCACCAACACACCGCTTTGTTTGTCGCTAATGCCCAGCGAAGCCTTCATAGCTGGGCTCTCTAAATTTTGCGTACGAAAGCCCAGCTCTACAAAACCGTTATTAACGCTGTCTTCGGCATCTTTTAATACATGCTTAATCACACTGGGTGGCACAAAGTAACCCAGGTTCTCGGCTCGGCCGCCGCTATTTGCCTGCATAACCACACCGACAACTTTATTGTTAACGATAACCGGGCCGCCGCTATTACCGGGGTTAATAGCGGCATCAATTTGACCCGCCAGTAAATGCGTACCGGCATGCGCGTAATACTGATGCTCAACCCGCGACATAATGCCCTGCGTGATCGACAAAGAGTTACCGCCCATAGGGTAGCCATAAACCGAAACCTCTTGCAGAGGGTCGGGCAATTTGCCAATGGGTAACGACTTTAAGCCGTTAAAAAATTGCGCATCATCCACCACCAGTATCGCCAAATCGGCGGCGTGGGAGACAAATTCTACTCGGGCCAAATACTTTTTCGGATCGTCGTGTTTTTGTGCCTGAATATAGCGCGCATCGGCAATGACATGGGCATTGGTAAGAATTCTATTGTTACCAATCACGGCGCCAGAGCCACTGGATTGGTTGGCATTTAACAGCCGCCAAGGGGTAAAAAAATCGGGGGCGGCCGAGGTAGTATGAATTTTAATAACAGCACTTTTTAAGCGCTCCAGCGACCGGTCAGCCACACTGTGTGCGCTAAATATAAAGCTCATCGCAGTGATTACAGCGAGTAATTTTTTCATTGCTGGCGTTTCCTAATCGGTGTGGTCTTCATCGTTAGCACTATGGTTAGCACTTTGGTTGGCATTATGGTCTGCACTGTTAACACGCACAAATTCATGTATTTTACGGCGCTGCTTTTTAGTCGGTCGGCGGTCGCGATTTAGCCCCTGCCCGGCCGCTTTTCGCTCGGCCGCAAAGGCTTCACGTTTGGCAATACTCGCGTCAGTTTCGGTGTAAAGCAATGCCGCTTCTGGGGCGCCACGGCGCTGCTCAGACAAGTTAATCACGGCTACTGTTTTTTCATCAAAGCCCTGCCGAATGGTTAATTCCATGCCTATGAGTAATTCTTTGCTGGGCTTCACTCGATGGCCATCGCAGTGGATTTTACCGCCTTCAATAGCTTGCTTGGCGAGGCTGCGGGTTTTAAAAAAACGCGCCGCCCAAAGCCATTTATCAATTCTCACTTTATCCAAACTTACACCTCTATAAAAATCTGAATGGCGCACCTATGGCGTCATCTCCGTGCTTATGTTCAGGACGAACTGGCAGAAAATTGCTCCTGCATTATCTGCACTTCCTTCATCAATGATGGTCGTATGTCACGATTACAAGGATGTAAATGAGAGACCTCAGTCAGGTATTAATATACCTTCCTTCGCTGCGCGCGGCGCCTTCTTATATATGCACCCATCAGATTCCCTAGAGGCGAAAGTTACATTATTTTTTTATTGGCAATATTTCATCAAAGTGATGAATAGCGGGGTAGCCTTCCACTGTTCGAGCCTTTTGGCTGTCGGGCTGGTGTATGGCAAGCACATGTTGAATACCGTAGTCGCGGGCACTGTCGAGAATACGCAAGGTATCGTCAATAAACAGAGTGCGGGCGGGGTCAAAAGTTTCGCGCTGTTGCAGTTGTCGCCAAAATTCTTGATCTTCTTTGGGGCTTTTAAATTCATGCGACGAAATTACCACATCCAGCCAGTGGTCTAGCTCGGTTACCTGCAGCTTTAAATCTAAACTTTGCGGGTGGGCATTGGTGATTAACACTACTCGTTTGCCCGCCGAGCGCAGTGCATTTAAAAACTCTTTAACATGGGGTCGCAGGGCAATTTTATGCATTACCTCTTCTTTTAGCAGGCGAATGTTTAGATCCAGTGCCTGCGACCAAAACTCCAAACAATACCACTGCAGCTTGCCCTCGTGCTGCTTAACCTGCAACTCTAACTTTGCCACCGCCTCGGTGAGTGCTAAACCATGAATTTCGGCATAGCGCTGAGGCAGGTGAGTTTGCCAAAAGTAATTATCGAAGTGTAAATCCAACAAAGTTCCGTCCATATCCAGCAAAACAGTATCAATATCTGGCCATACCGGCACAGCAGTGGTATTTATCATTTCAGTTCATCCGCAAAGTAGCATCGATGC
>CAWVSV010000075.1:0-11261 GCA_963933095.1 uncultured Cellvibrionales bacterium | reverse complement strand
CTCAGCTAACCTTTTAGTAATGCGCTTGTCGGCATCTGATGGCTCGGCTACACCGAATGTAAAGATAGATTGGTTGTGCATTAAAGTAATCCGCGCTCGGCAAACGACACCACCTCGCCATCTCCAACAATCATGTGGTCTAACACTTGTATCTCTACCAATGCCAGTGCCTCAGCTAACCTTTTAGTAATGCGCTTGTCGGCATCTGATGGCTCGGCTACACCGGACGGATGGTTGTGACATAAGATCAATGCTGAGGCATTTAAAGCCAGTGCTTTTTTCACCACTTCGCGTGGATAGACACTAGCACCGGCAATGCTGCCAAAAAATAATTCTTCATAGCTCAGCAGGTGGTTTTTACTGTCTAAAAAAAGACCGACAAAAACTTCCTGCTGTCGATGGCGCAGCTGCGCGGTGAGATAATTGCGCACCAGATCAGGGCTATCGAGCAGCGGAGTTTGCTCAAGCACCTCATGCAAATGCCGGCGACTCATCTCCAGCACAGCCTGCAGCTGGCAGAATTTAGCATCGCCCAAGCCCTTGGCCGCGCAGAAGTTATCTCGCCCCGCCTGCAACATCAGCCGCAAACTGCCAAAAGTTGAAAGCAGGTCGCGCGCCAAATCGACCGCGGACTTGCCGGCTATACCGGTGCGCAAGAAAATTGCCAGCAATTCAGCGTCCGACAGGGCAGCGGGACCTCGGGCCAATAGCTTTTCTCGCGGCCGCTCCGCCGCTGGCCAGTGACTAATCGACATAACACCTCCATGTGTTGTTATTGTGCGTATGTTAGCGCTTACATTTAATACTGATTACGGCCTGCAAAATGCCGCTGTCAATGTTATCTTAGCGGCTTTCCACTGCAGCGCCACAGATCACCCATGAGCGATTCCTCCGCGGTTAACAATTCTCTAATCAACAAGCGCATCCTGCTCGGCGTTAGCGGCGGTATTGCCGCCTACAAAAGTGCCGACCTGATTCGCCGCTTACAAGTAGCTGGGGCCGACGTGCGTGTGGTAATGACCCGCGCTGCGCAGGAATTCATTACCCCACTGACCCTGCAGGCACTGTCTGGCAACCCGGTACACCACAGCCTGCTCGACCCAGAGGCTGAGGCGGCTATGGGGCATATAGAATTGGCGCGCTGGGCCGACCTTATACTTATTGCTCCAGCCAGTGCCGATGTTATTGCACGCTTAGCAGCGGGGGAGGGCAATGACTTACTCACCACAGTATGCCTAGCCTCAAAAGCGCCACTAGCTCTGGCGCCGGCTATGAATCAGGCCATGTATAGCCACTCGGCCACCCAGGCTAATTTGACCTTACTGACTGAGCGCAAATTGCATATTTTTGGCCCAGCCAGTGGTGTACAAGCCTGCGGCGATGTCGGTCCCGGCCGAATGTTAGAGGCAGACGAGCTAGTAAGCGCCAGCGCAGCACTGTTTCAAGCGGGATTATTAGCCGGAAAAAAAGTGGTTATTAGCGCCGGACCCACTCGTGAAGCGATAGACCCAGTGCGCTACATTAGCAATCACAGTTCTGGCAAGATGGGCTACGCACTGGCTTCAGCTTGCGTTGAAGCAGGCGCCCTAGTTACCCTGATTAGTGGCCCCACTAAGCTCGATTGCCCCAACCACGTAAAGCGTATCGACACGATCAGTGCTGCCGATATGCACGCGGCCTGTACTGCCCAAGCATCCGCGTGCGATCTATTTATCGGCGCCGCCGCCGTCGCCGACTTTCGACCGCTGGCGGCCGCCGATCAAAAAATGAAAAAACAGCATGGCCGCGAGCAACTGACACTAACGCTAGTAAAAAATCCCGACATCATCAAGGCCGTGTCGGCGCTTCTGCCCAGGCCATTTACCGTCGGTTTTGCCGCCGAGACAGAAAATGTCCTCGGCTATGCACGCGACAAACTTAAGCGTAAGAACCTGGACGCCATAATCGCCAATGATGTGGCAACTGAAGGCACAGGATTTAACAGCGACGATAATGCCGCTACACTTATTAGCCCCAAGTTCGAACAAAATTTTGATCGGCGCAGCAAAAATCAACTGGCGCGAGACCTAATTAATGCCATCAGTAAAATGATGGCTTAAACTGTCTTGAAAAGACTGACATCAACAGCAGAGAGCTCGCGTTCATGGCGATATTAACTAGTCCAAGCAACAACGATTCGGCCTTAAAAGCCAGAGTAAAGCGCAGTGTTAAAAAGCTGATTACCGCCGCCGTGGCCTTCGCGCTGCTAGTCAACGCGGGCCTAGGGTTCTGGCTTTATAACAGCCTTGTCTTGGACAGTCAGACCGAACATCTGCAGCAAGTCACTGCTGAGCACGCCAAACAACAAGCGGCGGTAGTTGCGCGGGTCAGCGGTAAACTCAAACACACCCTCAAGTCGCTGTCACAACAAGCTTTATTACAACAGGCTATGACGGCAAATGACCGCGAGCAACTGCGGGTTCTCAGCCGTATCCAAGAGAGCCGTAAAGAAATTTTGTCATTGCGTTTTTTCCCATTGGGCACAGCCGCGGTCGACCGCCAGCATGCCTACCCCATTCGCTTTGCCGAACTCAATATGCTGCACCGCGCCGAAAAAAATGAGCCGGTTAAAACTGAAGCGGCAAAAAACGATGATCAATGGCAATTATTCAGCACCATGGCTATCGCCAATGATGCAGGTAAAGTGCTTGGCACCGGCCTTGTCGTCAGCAAGATAAGCACCATCACTAGCGCTCTTGCCAGCGATAATAGTGAGCTCGGACGCAGCGAATTAGTGCAGAGCTTTAACCCCAGCCACTCCAATATTATCGCCAGCAGCGGCAGCGGCAGCGACGAACTCACCAGCAGCACTGCCACGGTTGATGACAGCCACTGGCAACTGCGCTTCACTGCATCGCCAACGCTAGCCGCACAGGTTGCAACTAGCCCGCTACTCACTATTATTATCACTGTGCTGAGCACTATTATCTGCATAGCTACTGGGGTTATCGTCGCCCGCCACGTTGGCCAAAACCAACTGCACAGACAATTGCGTAACACTTTGACTAACCGCGTCATTAAGCAGAGACATGCCCCGCGCGCAAAGGGCAACAACAATCTACCCAAAACACCGCACCAAAATCAAGATGTACTCAACGTTACTGTCGCCGCCGACGACGAGGATATTCTCGGTCTGGGCGACAACCCCTCTAAATCCAGCATCGTCACCAAGTCGAGCACCAAAGATGCTATTCATGTGCCGGCTAAAATTTTTCGCTCTTACGACATTCGCGGCCTAGCCGAGACCGAAATAAATACAGAGCTGGCCCATAAAATCGGCCGCGCTCTCGGCTCCGAGGCGCTCGATCATGGGGAATCGAGCATGGTCGTGGCCAGAGACGCCCGCAACTCGAGCCCTGAATTGTGCAGCGCGCTTATTGAGGGTATTAAATCCAGCGGCTGCGATGTCATCAATATCGGCATAGTGCCGTCGCCACTAATGTACTTTGCCACACACCACTTAAATTCAACCAACAGTGGCGTTATGGTTACTGCCAGCCACAACCCCGCCGAATATAACGGTTTTAAGATGGTAATCAATGGCGTTACTCTAGCGGATGATGCGGTAATGGAGGTGCGCAGCCGTATTTTGCGTAGTCAGTATCACTCGGGCCAAGGCACTGAGTCCGAGCAAGATCTAATGCCCGAATACATCGACCGGATACTGGCCGACGTAGCCCTCGCTGGTGATGTGCACATTGTTATCGATGCCGGCAATGGCGCCACCAGCGAAGCTGGCCCGCTAATGTTTAAAGAGCTTGGCTGTGAAGTGACCCCATTGCACTGCGAATTTGATGGCAATTTCCCCAATCATCAACCCGATCCCAGCCGCTCTGAAAACCTACAGGGTTTAATTGCTAAAGTACTTGAGGTCGGGGCTGACCTTGGTGTGGCCTTCGATGGTGACGGCGACCGCCTCACCATTGTCACCGCCACAGGCCGTATTATTTGGCCCGATCAACTACTGATGCTCTTCGCCCGCGATATCGTCTCTACCAATCCCGGCACCGATGTACTCTTTGATGTAAAGAGTACCCGCCTGCTCAATCAGGTGATTAGCAGCTCCGGTGGCCGCCCCATTATGTGGAAAACCGGCCACTCCCACATGAAGGCCAAAATGATAGAAACCGGCGCTCTTTTGGGTGGCGAATTCTCTGGTCATATATTTATCAAGCACCGCTGGTACGGATTTGATGACGGCATTTACGCCTGCGCGCGCCTGCTGGAAATCATAACCCTGCAAGACCAGAGCCTCGACGAGATGATTGATGTATTTCCGAAGCAGGTCGCCACCGAAGAAATACGAGTGCCAGTATCGGACGCACGCAAATTCTCGCTGGTCAAAGACCTAATCGCCAATGGTAATTTTCAAGAAGGCGAGCGCACCACTATCGACGGCCTGCGGGTTGATTTTGGTAAGGGTTGGGGACTGGTGCGCGCGTCTAACACTTCCAGCGCCCTAACCCTGCGCTTTGAAGCCGACACAGAAAAGACACTGCAAGACTTACAGGCGCTGTTTAAGCGCGAACTGCTTAAAATTGAGGCTAACATCGAGCTCAACTTCTAACTTAATTTAACTCATTTTTTATTAAACATTAGCTAACCACAGCTAACAACAGCCAAGGCCACCTATGTCTCAGCTCAGCGATGGCGCGATGAATATCGCCAATGTACTCACCGAATCCCTACCCTATATCCAGCGCTTTGCTGGCAAAACCATCGTGGTTAAATTTGGTGGCAACGCCATGGTCGATGAAGATCTACAAAACAGTTTTGCCCGCGACATAGTGCTGATGAAGCAAATCGGCATGAATCCCATTGTGGTGCATGGCGGAGGCCCACAAATTGGCAGCTTGCTCGACAAGCTCAACATTGAATCCAGTTTTGTCGACGGCATGCGCGTGACTGACAGCGCTACTATGGACGTAGTGGAAATGGTGCTAGGCGGTTCGGTGAACAAACAGATCGTCAATCTAATCAACAAAAATGGCGGAGCCGCTATCGGCATTACCGGTAAAGACGGCCAGCTCATTGGCGCCAGAAAACTTCAAGTCACCACCAAAACACCAGGCATGAACGCCTCAGAGATTGTCGATATTGGCCACGTTGGAGAAGTCGATCGCATCAACATCAAGGTCATCGACACACTGCTCGACAGTGATTTCATCCCAGTAATTGCCCCGATTGGGGTCGGCAAAGACGGCGAGTCTTATAATATCAATGCCGATTTGGTAGCCGGTAAAATCGCCGAGTTCACCCGTGCCGAAAAACTCATGCTATTAACCAATGTTGCCGGCCTGCAGGATAAACAGGGCGAAGTACTCACCGGTCTTAGCACTAGCCAAGTCGATGATTTAATCGCCGACGGCACCATATATGGCGGTATGCTACCCAAAATTAGCTGCGCTTTAGACGCGGTAAAATGTGGCGTCAACAGTGCTCATATTATCGATGGCCGGGTATCTCATGCGGTACTACTAGAAATTTTTACCGATCTGGGTGTAGGCACTCTGATCACCAACAACTCCTAACGCGGGCTCCAGACTATGAGTAAAAACACAAAAGTTTCACGGCGCCAGCAGATCCTTGAATCGCTGGCACTAATGCTAGAAACAAGCCCCGGCAACCGTATTACTACCGCCGCCTTGGCAAAACAGGTTGGCGTATCGGAAGCCGCATTATATCGACACTTTCCCAGTAAATCGAAGATGTTCGAAGGCTTAATTGAATTTATTGAGGAGGCTTTGTTCACCCGCATCAACTTGATTTTATCAGAAGAGATACTCTCACTGGCGAAATGCGAAAAAATTCTGACCCTGCTGCTAACTTTTTGTGAGCGCAACCCCGGCATTACTCGCATTCTTACTGGCGACGCCTTGCTGGGTGAAACCGAGCGCCTACGCGTGCGTGTAGCTCAACTTTTCGAACGTTTGGAAACACAATTAAAGCAGGTTTTACGGGAGGCCGAAATTCGCGAGCGCCTGCGCACCAGCTTGCCTGTCGCCGCCGCCGCAAACCTGTTGCTGGCTACCGCAAATGGCCGCATAGCGCAGTTTGTACGCTCTGAATTCAAGTATCTGCCCACCACCTATTGGCAAGAGCAGTGGCCGGTGCTAACTCAGGGATTGATGCGTGATGCGATAAGCACGTAGAGAGCGACCTGCAGCTGCTGGAATAAACTGCCCAGCTGGCTTTGGACTTCTTTGCTACGCAACACGAATATTTTTATACATCAAAAAGCGAAATGTAATAACACTACTGAGTAATAAGGTTAAAGCGATGTATATCTCGATCGTATTTATCCGTCAGAGCCACATATTCTTGGTCCCGGGTCGCCACCTGCTCTGAGGTTGTCTTAATTTCGAGTTCTAGGTTGTTAATATTACTCAGCAATTTACTAGACACATTATGACCCATGCGCTCAGCGTTGGCGGCCTGACCCTGCTGCAGTTGCAGCTGGCTGCTAAGTTTACTGATGTTGCCGATTAAAATATCAATATTAGTGTTTATTTCTGCCAACTTTCGTTGTTTAGCCGCCTCTATATCACTGACACGGCTATAGCGAAGGCGCAGACTTTTATCCCACTGCGCCAATGTGACAGCGGAATTATTCTGCAGCGCTATCCTCTCAATATCAGTTTGAGACCGCGCAGGTGACACCACCTCAATCACCTTGCCGCTCAGGGACACCACCTCATAGCCCTTTTGCGCATATTCCGCGGACAAGGTATGACTCATCGCCTGAACGCCGTCGCTATTGATGTAGCGATAGTAGACATTCCCAGCGGCCAGCGAGTACTGCGCCAGCAGCAATCCCAGTGATAATCCGATAACAACTCGTAGCATCAACATACTGCCATGACCCCCTAAACTGTCTTAAATTATACGTTAACGCCATACTGCTGACGATAGGCCTTGACCTTAGTTAGCATGTCTATCTGGTCGGACTCACCCTCTAGATAAGTAACGATATCGTCGAGCTTGATAATACTTACCACAGGAATGGCATAGTCGCGCTCGACTTCAGCAATAGCCGACAGCTCGCCCTGACCTTTTTCCTGACGATTGAGACCGATCAATACCGCCGCAGGCGTGGCCTGCTGTTCTTTGATAATCGCCATAACTTCGCGTACGGCAGTGCCGGCAGTAATAACATCATCGACAATTAGCACCCGGCCCTCTAGCGGCGCACCCACCAAGCTGCCACCCTCGCCGTGGGTTTTAGCTTCTTTGCGATTGTAGCACCAAGGCAAATCTTGATCATAGTCGTCGGCCAATGAAATAGACAGAGCCGCCCCCAGAGGAATACCTTTGTAAGCGGGACCAAACACCATGTCGACCTCAACACCCGATGCTGCCAGCGCTGCGGCATAGTGACGCCCCAGCTCTGCCAAAGCAGAACCGGTCTGAAATTTACCCGCATTAAAGAAATATGGGCTAGTACGACCCGACTTTAAGGTAAACTCACCAAAACATAGAGCTTCATGTTTTAATGCCAAATGAATAAAGTCGCGCTGGTAGGGCTGCATGGACAATTCCTGTAAATGTTCTAAAGTTTATGTAGATAATAATAATACGGGCCTGAAGTTCAGCTGAACTGACTCCACCGTAGTGTTACCAACAAACAGCGAGTTTGATGCTTGTCAGCAGGACGACATAAAAAAATCTATGCTAATTCACGCGCCAATAACTCTAACAATACATAGTAAACGCCGCTATCATACACAGTCCGTAATCAAGGGGCTAACATGAGAATTATCTCGCTCAGCGTTGATGGAATTCATCAATCGGCACAACAAGGGCTGTTCGAGTGGCTCGCCGGTCAGGACGCCGATATTATCTGCCTACAAGACCTGCGCGCACTGGAACATGAACTCGATCATGCCGCTTATCAGCTCGATGGCTTTCACGCCTATTTTTTCGATGCTGGCACCAAACAACGCAATGGCGTGGGCATCTACACTCGTAAGCAGCCCAAAGCACTCATTTATGGTTTTGGCTTCCCCTCTGGCGTCGATATGGATGGCCGCTATTTACAGGCCGACTTCGACAATATCAGCATTGGCTCACTGCTGGCGCCGACACTCGACACCCGCAATCCAGGCAACCTCAGCGCCGAGGTGAAGACAAAATTTTTCGACGACCTACAATGTCACCTCGATAAAATTAGCCGCAAACGCCGCGACTTTATTTTCTGTGGCAACTGGGCTATGGCCCGCTCAGCCGACGACATTGAAAATGCTCACCTGCACGAGGACGACTGTGGCTACCTCGTCCGCGAACAACAATGGATGGATCAACTGGTTAACCAGCTCGATTATACCGATGCCTTCCGCCAAGCCAATGAAGACTGCGATGAATATTCCTACTACCCATCTGGCACCATCGGCGAAGGCGACGGCTGGCGCACTGACACCCACATAATCTCACGCAACTTAGACGGCCGCGTGGAGTACGCCACAATTTACAAAAATAAAACTTTCAGCAGCCACCGGCCAGTAATTATTGATTATGATTTAGAGGTTTAACAGCGCGGGTAGCTATCTGTAGTCAGCCTTAGTTGTTGAACCTCACAAAAAAGCCAGCTTATTAGCTGGCTTTTTTGTTTACTACGACGCAAAAACTATTCCGCTAATGCAGCCTGCTGCAATTGATTAATCTCGCTAATACCTTTCTTTGCCAGCGCCAACATGGCGGCAAACTCAGCTTCACTGAAAGGCTCGCCTTCGGCAGTGCCCTGAATCTCGATCATGCCGCCATCATCAGCCATGACCATGTTCATATCGGTCTCGGCATTAGAGTCTTCCGGATAATCCAAGTCCAGCACCGCCTCACCTTCGTAAATACCGACAGAGATCGCCGCAATCATACGCTTCAATGGCTCGCCATTGACTTTGCCCTGGGCTTTTAAATAGTTAATGGCATCGGCCAGCGCCACGCAAGCACCGGTAATAGACGCAGTGCGAGTGCCACCATCGGCTTGAATCACATCGCAGTCAATTTTAATGGTGTTCTCACCCAGCGCCTCTAGGTCTACAGCCGCCCGCAGTGAGCGGCCTATTAAACGCTGTATCTCTACCGTGCGACCACCCTGTTTGCCTCGCGCCGCCTCACGGTTCATACGCGACCCGGTAGAGCGGGGCAGCATGCCATATTCAGCGGTAATCCACCCCTGACCCTGTCCGCGCAAAAATGACGGCACTTTAGTTTCCACGCTGGCGGTGCAAATCACCTTAGTATCGCCAAATTCAACCAATACTGAACCCTCGGCGTGCTTGGTGAAATTGCGAGTTAAGCGTACTTCGCGCAACTGATCATTGCTGCGGCCACTGGGTCTTTGCATGGGTATACCTTTTAAATGAAGAACAAAAAATTAAGAGTAAATGCGATTATACGTTATGACCATGACCTTGTCGGTCTTGACCAATGCTTAGATTGAATAATCCAGTCGCAACGGCAGTTGCGACACAAAGCACCACTCAACTGTTCTATGTATTGATTAACAACAAAAATAATCACCAGCATCAAGCTTATTCATAATAAATTATCGTTAACCTCGGCACGCTTCCCCAACAAACCTCTGCTAAAATTAGCAAACTTATTACCACCGCCCTATGGATATTTTTATGCCATTTAGCATGACAGGTTTCGCCCGTATCGAAGCGCCTCTAACCAGTGACGACGGTAAAAATTGGGGCACTTTTTCCTGGGAGATACGCAGCGTTAACCACCGTTATATCGAAACGCATTTTCGTCTGCCTGAACATCTGCGCGAATTAGAACCACAACTACGAGAACGCCTTCGTAAAGCTCTGGCTCGGGGCAAACTCGATATAGCTCTGCACTTACAAGTAGATAGTAACAGCGCCGATGCACTGAGTGTCAACGGAGCTTTAGTCTCGCAGCTCGTCAGCGCCATCGAACAAATAGAAGACCAACTGCCGAGTGCCGCCCCCATTAACGCACTCGACATCCTCAAATGGACTGGCGTAGCACAGAAACAAGACCTAGAGCGCAACCAAGTGTTGACCCAAACCCTGCATCTATTCGATGCTACTCTCAAGCAGTTACTTGAAAATCGAGCGCGCGAAGGGCACGAGTTGGCCCAATTAATAGAACAACGGCTAGTCGCTATTAGTATTCAAGTTACTTATGTTCGCACTGCCATGCCCAAGATAATTCAGGCCCAGCGCGACAAGCTGATCGCCAAAGTAGCCGCATTACAGGTTGAACTAGATAGCGACCGAGTCGAGCAAGAAATTGTACTGTTGGCGCAAAAAGCCGATGTCGATGAAGAGCTCGATCGCCTTGACACTCATATCATTGAGGTGCGCCGCACTCTTAAGCAATCGGGCAGTATCGGCCGCCGCCTCGACTTTTTAATGCAAGAACTCAATCGCGAAGCCAATACGCTCTCGTCCAAATCGGTTGTCAGTGAAACCACACTGGCGGCGGTGGACTTGAAGGTTTTGATTGAACAAATGCGCGAACAGATCCAGAATATAGAGTAGATAATTAACGGCAATTCATACTGCCACCGCATAAGGAGCTTGCTGACTAACCTGTATGTAATAACAATCACTGTCGGTTGCACACATGGCTACTATTAACTCACGATAGTAAAGTCCTGATGGGATCTAGAAAAGTTAATTTTAACTTTCCTACTTATACCTTAAAATTAGATCCCAGAATAAACGATATCATTGAGTTTTTTAATGATTTAATACCGCATTAACCGTCGACACAACTGCTGAAAGTCTTGACCATGCAAACGCAAAGCTAACCCTAATTGAGCAAGTTTATGTAAGCCAGGATAACGCTGTTGCGGTGATACATCCTCTTGAAAATATCGCTTGTCACCAAACCCTAAAATCCGCTCTTGTTCTTTGGTTAAATCTTGCAAAAATGCAGCATTCAGTAATAATGGCGAATACCTGTTATAAGATTGATCTAGTAACTGAATAGGAATGGCAGGATCATGAAAATTAAAGAAAACCACATTACGTTTCTTTAAAATTGGACTGTTTTGTCTGTGTATACCGCAAGTATCGAATAAAAAAATAGTACCCGCTTTGCCTTTTACATGTTTTATAGTTGCATCCATATTTTGAACTTGCTTGTTGTTCCAATGATCTGGTTTAAGCTTCTGTTGATGACTTTTTTGCACATAACAAAACTCACCAGAATCAACATCGCTTAAATATATGCCCATTTTTAATTGA
>CAWVSV010000074.1:0-11292 GCA_963933095.1 uncultured Cellvibrionales bacterium | reverse complement strand
ATAACAAAACTCACCAGAATCAACATCGCTTAAATATATGCCCATTTTTAATTGAGCTGGGGGAGTTTCACACTCCTGCACATCATACCAAGCATCATTATGCCAACCATGAAAATTTCTTTTTGTTTCAATTGTTTTCCAACCTCTAGCCTCGGTCACTTGAAAATCATTACCAATATATTGCCGGCAAATTTCCATTAAGGAATCATTAACAATCGGATATAAAAAAGCAGGCGACAAGGTCAATAAATCCTCAATAAGTAATCGCCACTTTTCATTTTGTTGATAGCCATTCCAAGTATTAAATTGAGGGTGTGCAAGCTGCCTTACAAAAGTAGACTGCATTTTTTGCAATACCTTACTGGGTAAAACATTCTCTAAAACAGCAATACCATTTTCATCTAACTGGCTTTTAACGAGATCAACATTAATCATTATCGTTCTCCGTTAAATGTCTAATTATTTTTGCAGGGATACCGCCTGCCAGAACATTTGCAGGTAAATCTTTAGTTACTACACTACCGCATGCAACAATAGTACCTTTACCAATTCTAACATTTGCCATGACATTGACACCTGTAGCCAACCAAACATCATCTTCTATAATGATATCGCCAACCTGTTCATCATCTTCTGGTAGACCTAACGCTCTTTTTTTGGCATTGACTGGATGACCAGGATAGCCTGACAAAGTACTGCGCCCTGATATCCTGACATTATTGCCAATAATAATTTTACTTCCTACAGAGATACCAGTTTGCCAGCCAATATCAACATTATTACCGATTTGTAATAGCGGGGGGGTTTTTGAAACACCTCTCCCTGCAAAGCTCGTCGCTGCAGATATTCTAACGTCTTCACCTATTTTTATATCTAAGGTTCCCATTATATGAGGCAAACCATCATAAATTAATAGTTTTTTAGGGCTTGATTTAAGCTGACTTTTAAATAACGGTGTGTAATAAAACATCCTTAAAAATTCACTAAAAAATGTTCTAAAGAAAGATCTAAGATGATAAATAAATCTATAAAGCCAAGGGATACTGGGTCCATTAAAGTACCTCAAGTATTTTGCTGCCCTGAACAAAATCACAGCGAAGTAGTTGTCACTTGATTTAATCCAATACTTTAAACTAATACTATCTGACATAATAGACAACTCTCTTAGGTTGATTTTTTATTATTGAAAAACTTATAACTTTTTTTACACGCAGATAGCAATAATAAATCTTTATAATATTTATATGTTTTATTAACCATCAAATCTAGAGAGAAATTTTCAACAGCATGGGATCTTCCATTCACTCCCATTCGACTCCGAACATCAGGCGAGTCTAGTAAATATTCAATGGATTTTTCTAATTCTTTTTCGCAATCAACTTTAATTAACAAACCATTGTAATCATTTTTAACTATCTCTGTGATGCCACCAATATTGCTGGCTATCACTGGTACTGCTGTTGCAATCCCTTCAGCAGCTGTTAAACCAAAAGCCTCACCCCATAACGATGGCACTAATAAAACGTCTGTCACTCGCAAAATATCATCCACGTCAGATCTTGACCCTAATATATGGATATATTTTTTATCAGTATTATTACTATAGAAATCATTTACTAATGTTTTTTTATTTCCATCGCCAACAATCAAGAAATGAAATTTCGTATGATTTTTTAGCAATTTATCTATGACATTCAAGCATAGATGGATACCCTTTTCAGTAGTAAGCTGACCAATAAAGCTCACTACAAGCTCATCGTCACGGATTCTTAAATCAGATAAAAGACACTTCTTATCAGCTACATTGTCATATGGCTTAAATCTTTTTAAATCTATTCCGTTGTATAACCTATGAACTTTATGTTGTGCCATCGGTACGTTTTTGCATATTCTATTTTCAACAAAATTAGATACCGGCAAATATAAATCAATAAAAAAACTTAAAACAAAACGCTTGGCATTTTGTATTTTTGTTTTAAGTGAAATGGATGTTGAAGAATGCGACAATGGATTAGAGCTATGATCTGTAAAAACTATTTTCCCTGACCAAAAAAATCGGATAATTAATAAGAATATATCTGCAGGCCCAACAAAATGGGTATGCAATATATTAATCTTATAGTGATGTAATAATTTTATTAACCGCCATGGATATCGTATTTTATTTTCATTTAAAAAAACAATTTCACAACCAATACCCTTTAAATCCTTAATGAACTTTGAATCAACCGGCCCCAACACACACAGAATAAAAAGGCATTTATTTTTTTTTGCTTCAACAGTCATGCGCCATAAATAATCCTCGAAAGACCCTTGCTTGTTCGGTTTTATTTTTGCCCAACAAAGAACCCTCGGCAATAATTTATCATCTTGTATTGTGTTACTTTCTTGCATGAGAAACTCCATAAGTTGTCCACTCTACAATGCAAAAGATATACCAAAAAAAATACATTAAATGAGCAATACTTATTGCGTATATCAAGTGATACCTAAACAATCCAGTCATTCTGCATCGCAAAATGCAAAACTATCGCTATTCAAAAATCTACTTAAGTAGTAAAAATACGGATTTTATACAAAAAGAGAATTTGAACGTTATGGTATTGCTCTTTACAACGTATTTTTAAACAAGACTAATAGCAAAATTACTGTGATTGATCGTTCACTAATACAAGGCGATAACTTTTGCTATAGCGAATATTGCTAGTATGCAAGCCTAAATTATGACAAAAGCTCTCGATGCTAATAAAGCTCGGTTATATCGTGGGTAAACTCATGGGCGACGGCGCCAGGTAGATCACAAACCCATTCAATTTACGCTAGAGAACGGGATCTTAAAAAAGTTCGATCAGTACACTTCAACACACGGCCGCTGTGAGCTGTAGTGCGAATAAAATAACAATCGCTAATATTGACAGAATTACATGGTATATCAGCATTTAAGAACGGCAATGTACTAAGTTTAGCCAATATAATGACAAATAAAGCCACAACCAATTGGCCACATCTATTTAGCAGCAATAAAAATGGACGCTTGCCGATATTCCTTTAGAATGATGGCATTAATTACATTCGATCTATGAGTCTTTCTATGTCCATTTCTAAAGGCACTCTCTACACCGTATCGGCTCCCTCTGGCGCCGGCAAAACCAGCTTAGTTAAGGCTTTAGTTGAGTCCACTGCCGATATCGGTGTCTCTGTCTCGCACACCACCCGTGATATACGCCCAGGCGAGGCCGACGGCGTCAACTATCACTTTGTTAGCCATGCCGCATTTGAAGACATGCTGGGTGAGAATGCTTTTTTGGAGCATGCTCCAGTGTTCGGCAATTTTTATGGCACAGCGCATAGCTGGGTCGAGAAAACACTAGCGAGCGGTCAGGATGTTATTTTGGAGATCGACTGGCAGGGGGCTGCGCAGGTGCGCCACTTATTGCCGGAAACGATTGGCGTATTTATCTTGCCACCGTCTAAAGCTGCATTGCGCCAGCGTCTAACCGGTCGCGGTCAAGATGGCAGCAGTGTTATAGACGCCCGCATGGCCGAAGCTGAGAGCGAAAGCTCACACTATTGCGAAACCGATTTTCTAATTATCAATGATGACTTTGACGCGGCGCTGCAAGATTTTCGCGCTATTGTCTTCGCTCAACGACTACAACTCGGGTCGCAGCAAATTCGTCACACCGACATTTTAAAGGACTTATTGAGTTAACTGGATGATTTGCGTACACTAGGCACCCTTTTTAAAATGGCGAAAACGCTTCATTAAGGCTATATAAACCTTAATAACTGCGAGACCCGTCATATAGCACTGCAGCTATCATCACAGCAATGGAAACAAAATAATGGCACGTATCACTGTTGAAGACTGTCTAAACCACGTAGATAACCGCTTTGAATTGGTTCTTGTCGGCAGCAAGCGAGCTCGCCAACTTGCCGTCGGTGGTAAAGAACCATTGGTTCCCGCTGAAAACGATAAGCCGACCGTAATCGCTTTGCGCGAAATCGAAGAAGGTTTGATCGACGCTAGTATTCTCACTCAGAAGGATGACGAAGAAGAGCTGGAATTCGTACTCGATATTGATGCGGCGTCTGTTCCACTTCAGGATTAGTATCTAGCCCTCGGTTCTATAACTGAGGGCTAACTTTCTGCAAAGGAGAATAGATTGCAGACTTTTGCTGCCCTGATTTATGCTCATTCCAGCCATCTCCAGCAAAACCAGATTACTCTTTTCAGGTGCATATACTGTTGCGTCGATAATACGCATACCGAAGTCTCTTGCTGTCACACGTTAGCCTTGAATCGTCAGATTTTATTGTATCTGCAGCCCAGAGAATTTATCGCCGTTAAGCGCGCTTACTACGCTAAGCATTCGCTACATCAAAAGCATACTAGCCCGCATGGGGAAATCTCTTGCAGACCATAGAAGCCCTGAGCCACCGACTCTCATCTTACCTGCAGCCCGAGCAAATCAACCTCGTTAAGCGCGCCTACTTCTTCGCCGAACAAGCCCACGATGGACAAATGCGGCGCAGCGGCGAAGCTTATATCACCCATCCTCTAGCAGTTGCCCATATTCTAGCCACCATGCACCTAGATCATCAGAGCTTGATGGCGGCCATGCTGCACGATGTTATCGAAGACACTCCCGTCGCTAAAAGTTCGCTCGCCGAGCAGTTTGGCGACACTGTTGCCGAGTTAGTGGACGGCGTCAGCAAGCTGACGCAGATGAACTTTGAAACCCAGGCCGAGAAGCAAGCAGAAAACTTTCAAAAGATGGCACTGGCCATGGCCCGTGACATTCGGGTGATTTTGGTAAAGCTGGCCGACCGCCTACACAATATGCGCACCCTGGGTGTAATGCCGGCCGAAAAGAAACGCCGCATCGCCAAGGAAACCCTAGAGATTTACGCGCCTATCGCCCACCGGTTAGGCATGAACGATATGCGTCTGGAATTTGAAGATCGTGGCTTTTACGCTATGTATCCCTTGCGGGCGACTCGTTTACAAGCGGCACTAAAAACCGCGCGTGGCAACCGTAAAGAGCTGGTCGAAAAAATTCAAGGAGCGATAGAGAAACGCCTCGACCACGAGAAGATACTCACGTTAGTGGTTGGTCGCGAAAAACATATCTACAGCATCTATCAAAAGATGCGCAGCAAGAAAAAGTTTTTTAAAGAGATTATGGATGTCTATGCCTTTCGGATTATTGTAGAAGATATTGACACCTGCTACCGCGCACTGGGCTCTATTCACAACTTATATAAGCCTGTTGTTAGCGAGTTTAAAGACTATATCGCCATCCCTAAGGCCAACGGCTATCAGTCGCTACACACGATCTTGGTGGGCATGCATGGCGTGCCGATTGAAGTGCAGATACGCACCAAAGAAATGGACGAAATGGCCAACAGCGGGATTGCCGCGCATTTTCTCTACAAGTCCGATAATGACGAGCCCCTGGGCAGCACGCATTTACGCGCGCGCGAGTGGATTAAAGGTCTACTGGAAATGCAGCAACACGCCGGTGACCCCTTGGAGTTTATCGAAAATGTTAAAATCGACCTATTTCCCGACGAGGTCTACGTGTTTACCCCTAAAGGCAGAATTGTTGAGCTTTCAGGTGGCGCCACTGCGGTCGATTTCGCCTATGCAGTGCATACTGATATCGGCAATACCTGCGTTGCTTGTCGCATCAACGGCCGTATTGCGCCGCTGTCACAGCCACTAGAAAGCGGCCAAAAAGTGAGCATTGTTACCGCCGATAATGGCCAGCCCAACCCCCATTGGCTCAACTTTGTCTCCTCCGGCAAAGCTCGCAGCGCCATTCGCCACTTCTTGAAGAGTCAGCGTCACCACGAATCCATCGCACTCGGGCGCCGTATGCTCGGTAAAGCGCTGGCTGATTTCCACATCAATATTGACGAAATTAGCGATGATCAACAACAGACGCTCATCGACAAGAGCGGCGCCAGTAGCTACGAGCGCCTGCTGGAAGAAATTGGCCTCGGTAGTCGTATTGCCTATGCCGTGGCTCGATTGCTGCAAACAGAAGTTAGTACCAATGCCAATAGCAGCAACATTTATAGCCCGCTGACCATCGAGTCAGCTGACAGCATGATGATCAGTTTCGCACGCTGCTGCCGCCCGATTCCCGGCGACCCAATTATCGGCCACATTAGCACCGGCAAAGGTTTGGTGGTGCATTTGGATAGCTGCAACAATATCGACGACCAGCGACACAAACCCGAAAATATCAATCAGGTTAACTGGGCACAGATAGTCACCGGTGAATTCCCTGTGGATATCTTAGTCGAGGTCGAATCAGAGCGCGGCATTGTTGCCAGCCTAGCCAACCGCATCACCGAGCAGAGCGCCAATATCGAAAATATTAATGTCGACGAGCGCGACGCCCATAACAGCGTGATCAAACTTTGCATCGGCGTTACCAACCGCGTTCACCTCGCCCACATCATGCGTCGCATTAAAGCCATGCACGCTGTTATTAAGGTGACGCGAGCCCGCAATTAATCAATTCCATATGGGATGTTCGACGCTGCCTCAAAATAGCACTGCTAACATCTACATTTAACCTTCTACATTTAACTTTGAACGGAATAAGAATATGCCCAACAAATCAATTATCCACACAGATCAAGCTCCAGCGGCCATTGGCACTTATTCACAGGCCGTTAAAGTCGCCAATACCGTCTATCTTTCCGGTCAAATTCCGCTAGTTCCAGAAACTATGGAGCTGGTCGAGGGTGGCTTTGCCGAGCAGGCCGAACAGATGTTCAAAAATCTCAGCGCAGTCTGCGAAGCCGGCGGCGGTAGCTTAGCAGACATCGTTAAACTGAATATTTACCTGCTCGATCTGGCTAACTTTCCAATTATTAATGAAGTCATGAGCAAGTACTTTAAAGAGCCTTACCCAGCGCGCGCGGCAATTGGAATAAGCCAACTGCCCAAAAACTCGCTAGTAGAAGCCGACGGTATTATGGTGATTTAAGAGCACCGCGGCCGACTCAAATCGCAGCTACAGGTTACTTTTTGCTAACGTAATCTGGGCACCGGCTTCTTTTTGGGCGATGTAATTAGATCTCTGTAGGCGCAGCTTAACTGGGTCAAAATTTCCTCCTCTGAGCTATACAGGCTTATATCGAGCTTATGTTTTTCACTATTTTAGTATTGTTATTTACGACACCAAAAATCACACCATATTTACTCTTTTGCCGCCAACACAGCCCTGTAACCCTCGCGATAAGTTGGATATTTAAACTCGTAGCCACTCGCTAATAATTTCTGATTACTGCATTTTTTATTAGTCATAGCGCCAAAGTAAGTGCTTACATCAACTTCATTAATGACGCTCTGCTCATGCGCCAGCCAATGTTTAATATCCCAACTACTGACGGGCTCTGAATCGCTGCCGAGGTAAGTTGACGCTAGGGCTTTGCCATTTTTATGCTGGTCTATTAGGTAGTCGAGTATTCCAGCACAATCGTCGACATGGATGCGATTGGTGCATTGTGCCTTGTCAGTCTCAGTCCACTTTTGTTCGCGAGCCAGATTAATTAGGCGCTCGCGCCCTGGGCCGTAAATACCGGAGAAGCGCACAGTGACAGTATTTAAGTTGCTGTGGCGCAATAACTCTTCGGCCTGCAGCACACGCTTGCCATTAAAGCGCTGTGGCACTGTCTCGGAGTATTCATCGACTTCGCTGCCATCATTCTGGCCGTAGACCCCAGTGCTGGAGACAAATATTATCAAGCTTGGCGGCGGCTCGCGCTGAAGTGAAGCGATTAGGTTCTGTATCGGCTCGACATAGCCCTGCCGGTAGCCTTCATCGTCATAGCGGCTAGGGGTCAAGGTAATAACGATAATATCCCAGCCCTGTTGTAGTAATAATGCCAACTGTTTTTTATCTCTCGCATCGACCTGCTGATAGCGAATAGCGGGGCAATCATCTACGCGGCGACGCCTGGCGCCAGTTACCACACAATTGTTGGCTTGTAGTTGTGGCGCTAAGCGACTACCAATGTCACCACAGCCCAGCAACAGCACTTTAGATTCGAGGGTTGAACTCTGATCTTTTTCTATAGTCATAAAAATTATCGTTTAAGTGCCAAAGAATGATAAGCCATAGTCAGGAATTACTGCTATACCTGTATCAATAGCAAGTTACAAAATACATAAGATATAGGCCACCTTATTATGACGCTTACCGAACTTCGTTACATTGTTACTTTAGCTCAGGAGCAGCATTTTGGTCGTGCGGCTGAGCGCTGCTTTGTCAGCCAACCGACCTTGAGTATTGCCGTAAAAAAGCTCGAAGAAGAACTGGGTATAGCCCTATTCGAGCGGTCTAAATCAAGAGTTCAGGCCACTCCTATCGGCGAAAAAATCGTCAATCAGGCACAACTGGTGTTAGAGCAAACCGCCGCCATCAAGGATATGGCAAATGCCGGTAAAGATCAGTTGTCGACACCTCTACATGTCGGCGCCATCTTTACCATTGGGCCCTATTTATTTCCCAGATTTATTCCACTGTTGCAAAAGCTAGCTCCACAGATGCCGCTGTTTGTCGAGGAAAGCTATACCGCTACTTTACGCCAGCGCCTGCGTAAGGGCGAGCTGGATGCCATTATTATTGCCCTGCCATTTACCGAGGCTGATGTGGTGACTCAGCCCCTGTATGAAGAGAGTTTTGTGGTATTGATGCCCAGCGATCACCCCCTAGCTGCCAAGGCGACTATTGAGTCCACCGATTTCAGCGGTCACAACATCCTACTATTGGGAGAGGGCCACTGTCTGCGCGATCAGGTCTTAACAGCCTGCCCTGACCTTAAACCCTCGCTAGAGGGCAATGCCGGCCGCATACGCACCGCTGCCGAGGGCAGCTCGCTCGAAACCTTACGCCACATGGTGGCATCTAAACTCGGCATTACCATTCTGCCGCAGTCGGCAGTGGCTATGAATCAATATGCCGAGGGCGTATTAGTGACACGACCATTTAGCGGTGACGCCCCCAAAAGAACCGTGGCTCTGGCTTGGCGCGCCAGCTTTCCGCGCCATCAAGCTATCGATATTTTGCGCGAGGCTATTGCCAGCACGCATAAACCCGCTTAAATTAGCAGCCTAAGGATTCAACCGTTTAACTCTTAATCAAATCGAGAGGCTCTGTTCGTGATGACCTCTCGAGTGACACTATAAATGAGTGATTTCAGCAACAGTGCGCTCGAATTAGCCGATTCGCGACCACAGAATACAGCCCCCACCCTCGACCGTATTGACATCACCGCCTTGAAAGGGGTGGGTAAAAAGCTGGCTGAAAAGCTGCATAAGCTCAATATAAACAACTTGCAAGATCTGCTTTTTCACCTACCGCTGCGCTATATCGACCGCACCCGTGTCATCCCTATTGGCGCCCTACAACCCAACATGAGCGCCGTTATTGAAGGTGAAATTCAGGCTTGTGATGTGGTTTTTGGCCGTCGTCGCAGCCTAATGTGCCGGTTACAAGATAACACCGGCAGCCTCACCCTGCGTTTTTTCCACTTCTCTGGCAGCCAAAAAAATAATCTTATAAAAGGTGCGCGGCTACGCTGTTATGGCGAATGTCGGCGCGGATCGTCGGGATTGGAGATTTATCATCCCGAATACGAGCGGCTAGAGCTCGCTAATGAGCTAACACTGGAGCAGACCCTGACTCCGGTTTACCCCTCGACCGACGGCGTAACACAACAGCGCCTGCGCGCTTTAAGCGAACAAGTATTGGCACTACTCGACAGCCATTCATTGCATGAATTACTGCCCGAAGACCTGCGTCGTCACCTGCATCAAGTGCCATTAATTGAGGCTCTAAAATACCTGCATCGGCCGCCCGCCAACGCCTCGGTTGAACAGCTACTGGACGGAGAACACCCCTATCAGCAGCGTCTGGCCTTTGAAGAATTACTCGCCCATAATCTCAGTTTGCTGCGCAGTCGTGCCAATACCCAAAGTGAGGGCGCCCCGGCACTCCCGTTACAGCAGACCATAATCGACAATTTTTTATCACTACTCGAATTCCGTCTGACCTCGGCCCAAGACCGTGTCAATGCTGAAATTACTGCTGATCTGTGCAAACCTATACCAATGCTGCGCTTGGTGCAGGGCGATGTAGGCTCAGGCAAAACCGTGGTGGCCGCATTAGCCGCATTACAAGCTATAGGCAACGGTTTTCAAGCGGCAATAATGGCCCCCACTGAAATTCTGGCCAACCAACACCATATTAATTTTCGCCGCTGGCTAGAGCCACTTGGTATCAAGGTTGGCCACCTCACCGGGCGTTTAAAAGCAGCCGACAGGCGTGAGCAACTGGCACTGATTGCCTCAGGCGAAGCGCAGATGGTTGTGGGTACACATGCGCTGTTTCAGCAAGGGGTGGTATTTGCCGATTTAGCCCTAACCATTATCGACGAACAGCACCGCTTTGGAGTTCATCAGCGCCTGTCACTGCGAGCAAAAGGCGATAGCGAAGCGCTGGGCAGCAACTCCGAAGAACCTAAACAACTGCACCCTCACCAACTTATCATGACCGCCACGCCCATTCCGCGCACACTGGCCATGAGTGCCTACGCCGACCTCGATTGTTCGGTAATCGATGAGTTGCCGCCGGGACGCACCCCGGTAAAGACGGTGGTAATTGGCAGCGACCGACGCCAACAAATTATTGCCCGAGTGAGCGCCGCCTGCGATGAGGGCCGTCAAGCCTATTGGGTGTGCACACTTATCGAAGAGTCCGAGGCTCTAGAAGCACAAGCGGCCGAGGCCACCTGGGAGCAGCTGCAACAGGCTTTGCCACAGCTCAATATTGGTCTGATTCACGGCCGCCTCAAGTCCGCAGAAAAAGAGCAAATAATGCAGGCCTTTAAAGCCGGTGAATTACAACTTTTGGTGGCCACCACAGTGATTGAAGTGGGTGTTGATGTTGCCAATGCCAGCTTAATGATTATCGAAAACCCCGAGCGACTAGGGTTGGCTCAACTGCACCAACTGCGCGGTCGAGTCGGGCGGGGCAGCGCCGCCAGTCACTGTGTGCTGCTGTATTCAGCGCCGCTGTCTCATGGCAGTCGCGAGCGACTCAATGCCTTGCGCGAAAGCTCAGACGGTTTTGTGATAGCAGAAAAAGATCTACAGCTGCGCGGGCCTGGCGAAGTCTTGGGCACCCGTCAAACAGGCGATATGCAGTTCAAAATTGCCGATATTCAACGTGATAGCCATATGCTGGTCAGCGTTAAATCGACCGCGTT
>CAWVSV010000073.1:0-11588 GCA_963933095.1 uncultured Cellvibrionales bacterium | reverse complement strand
AGATAATGCCGTAGATAATGCCGTAGATAGCGCTGTAAATAGCGCCATAGATAGCGCCGCAGATAATGCCGGAAATAGCGCCGTAGATAATGCCGCAGATAGCGCCGTAAATAGCTCCGCAGATAATGCCGCAGATCGTGTTGTAATTGGTGTCGAAGAAAGTCTCGAAGACAGCGCCGTTGATAGCGGCGCGATAACTCCCTCACAGTCACTGGACGCCGAACAAGATCTTTTACCGGCGCTTGTTCCTAATGACTAATAGCGGCCCACAGCAGTTATCGCTGGGTATCTCGCACATTGACGATGCCACTTTCGACAACTTTTATCTCGCCGCTACCTCGCCCAATGCCATAGCCGTGGCGGCCGTGCGTCAGCAGTTTGCGCCGCTGGGAGAAAAGTTTATTTATCTCTGGGGCGGTTCCGGTGCCGGTCTCACACACTTGTTGCAAGCAGCGTGTCATCAGGCGCAAGAGCAGGGTCACAGGATTCAATATCTACCGCTTGGCGCTATGCTCGGTTTTGAGCCACAGCACTTGCTGGAAGGCTTGGACTCGCAGGACTTAGTCTGTCTGGATGATGTGCAATTGGTGACTGGGAAGGCCGACTGGGAACTGGCTATATTTCATCTGTTTAATCGCCTGCGCGACAGCGGTAAACAGTTGTTGCTGGCGGCTAATCTCGGTCCCCACCAGCTGGCTATTGAATTGCCCGATTTGCGTTCGCGGCTAAACAGCGGCATCAGTTTTGGCTTGCAACAGCTCAACGATCAGGAAAAATGCGCGGCCTTACAGGAGCGCGCGTTACGGCGAGGGCTGGAACTGACTTTGGAGGTGGCAAGGTTTATCCTCACTCGCGCTTCACGCGATATGAACGAGTTGTTTCACAGCCTCAGCAAGCTCGATGACGCCTCCCTGGCGGAGCAGCGCAAATTAACCATACCCTTTGTTAAGCAAGTACTTGGCCTCTAGCGGCCCTTAAAACCCTGTTTCGCTTTGTCGTTCAGTTCTAATGGCATTTATTTTTTTGGGGTACTATAAAACTGATTATTCCTGTTGAGTTGGTTACGGCTATAGGCGGCTTTAGTTCTGATTATTAAAGCTCGAACGTCATCCCACTTTGGCTGATTGACGGGTTAATAGCGACGGTGTTTTGAGTGATTCAAAGCCCGAATAGATCGCTGATTTATAGTGTGAGATCTAAATTTTTGGTGTGAAATGTTTAACAAGTAGAGAAAGTGATGCGACAGTCGTTATCGGTTTTTCACGCTTCATTATCTATATCGCAGGCAAACCGAATTATGATTACCGACAGTTGCAGGTTAGAGAATACTGCGCTAACATTATTAGTGAAAAAATAATGGATATAGTATTAGGCTATCATTATGGATGTGACTATGACTGAGAAATGGCCGCGCTCTTGGGGTTTAACTCTGGCGCTGAGTACCGGTTTACTGGCTAACTATTTACTATTGTCGTCTTTGTTACAGTAATCGAGGGAGTGAACATTAGCAAAAAAACCGCTATCAAACGATAGCGGTTTTTTTGGTTAATTAGGCCACGCTATGTCCTACCGCAGCCTGCCAAATACTGTACCACTGCTCATGCTCTATGGTGATATGCAAGGCTTTGACCGCGCTGCGATAGCGTTCGATGTTACTGCTGCCCAGTAGTGGCAATATTTTTGCCGGGTGGGCTAGAACCCAAGCGTACACCACCTGGTCGATACTGTCGGCGCCGACAGCACGCATAACATCGGTTAAGGCTAATAGTAAACGTTGCGACCTCTCGGTTTCGCCTTTAAGCAAGTCACCGCCACCGAGGCAAGACCAGGCCATTACTGAAAACTGCTGTATTTGCGACTGCTCTAATACTCCCGATTCCAGCGCAGAGAGTTGATAGGGCGAGAATTCAATTTGATTGGTGACCAGTGGAACATCGACTGCGGCCCGCAACAACTCAAACTGCGCCACGCTAAAATTTGAGACACCAAAGTGTTTCACCTTGCCGGTTTCTTTGAGCCGATTAAACGCGCTGGCGACCTCATCTACCGGCATCAAATAGTCCGGTCGATGCAATAGCAGCATATCTAGATGATCGGTATTTAAATCGCGCAGGGATTGTTCGCAAGATTCGATAATAGTGCTGCCACGACTGTCATAGTGAGCCGTATTGCGGGCATGCAGCCGACTATTACCTGGCGGTTTAATACCGCACTTAGAAATAATCTGCAGCTGCCGGCGTAACTCTGGGGCCTGTTTTAGTGCACGACCAAAAATAGCTTCGCTTTGGTAAACCCAAGCATGATCGACCGTACTGATACCCAGTGCGATATGCTGCTCGATAAAGCTAAGTAGTTGTTCGGTCGAAAACCCCCATTGTTGCAGGCGCCAGTAGCCGGCAATCATAGGGGATAAATCGGGAGTATCTGAGGTTAATGTCATAGTGTTAGCGTTTCAGTTTATGGTCGAATCCATCGGCAAAAAACAGCATTTGATATTGGATGGCACGGCGCCAGTAATTCCAATTGTGGCCGCCGGGGCGCTCGCTGTAATCGTGGGCAATATTCAACTCGAGCAGTTTTTGGCGCAGAGCGCGGTTAGTTTCTATAAAAAAATCATCGACGCCACAGTCTAGCGTTATATCCAAAGCTGAGGATAAAAAACGATGGCTGTTATTAATAATAGCTCGGCTGTTCCAATAGATTTTATTCTCGCTTGGCGAGCCGAAAACTTCGCTCAACTGCCAGTGCTGCTGAAACGGCCGCGGGTCGACGCCGCCGCTAATGCTGCCGGCGGCACCAAATAATGTACTGTGGTTGAGGGCGATATTCAGTGCGCCAAAGCCGCCCATGCTGAAACCGGATATAGCGCGGGCGTTTTTTTGTTTGATACTGCGGTAATGCTTATCGATGTAACCGATCACATCTTTATAGATGTAGGTTTCAAAGCGGGAGTTTGGTTTCACCGGGCTGTCGATGTACCAGCTACCGACATTTCCGTCGGGCATAATAATAATAACCTGGTGCTGATCGGCAAACGCTTCCACCTCAGATTTATTAGCCCAGCTCTGATGATTGCCGCCGTAGCCATGCAGTAAGTACACCACCGGGTAGCGTTTATTGCTCAGTGAGTAGCTGTTGGGCATTACCACTGTAGCCGGATAGCTTTTGTTCATGCTGGCGCTAGGAATTGACACCACTGTAGTCTTAAAGGCGAGCGCTGAATTAGCACACGCTATTAACAATAGCGTTATTAAGTATTTAACGATCATACTAAACCTTTATTTAATTAAATCTGTAGTTAACTACTGAGTAGGCGTCGGCCCTCGGCGGCAAATCCCGAACCTACTTCGGCATAGTAGTTGAACACCGCATCGGCACCGAAATCGAGCAGTTGGGCGCGATGGTCTTCAAATTGGGCGATGGCGGCGATGCGGCCGCGAAATTGACATAACTGCAGTTGCTGAATAATATTTTTCATGTCATTCACCGATGGTACGGTCAACATAATGAGGCGGACTTTGTCTAAATCAAGCTGCTCCCAAAACTCGATATCTTCGGCATCGGCCAACATTACTTGATGGCCTCTGGTTTTCAGTTTTTTGATGCGCTCGGAATCTGCGTCCAATCCCCATACACCGTTGCCGTGCTCGGCGTGCAAACTGGTGTAGGTTCCGCAGCCAACACGACCCATACCGACAATCAAAACTTCCGCACTATTGGGTACATCGGGGCCTGGTAGGTCGGGGCAGGCACTGGCATTGGTACTGCGCCTTTGCAGACGTGCGATCCGATTTTTGTGGCGGGCATAAATATTGTGTGCATCTTTATACAAATAGCTGCTGACAATAAACGACAGCGATACTGCCAGCGCAATGGCTACTAGCCAATCCGTCGACAACCATCCATTAGCTACACTGGTCGTAGCGACAATTAGGCCAAATTCACTGAAATTCATGAGCGCCAAGCTAGCCAGGAAAGCGGTGCGGGCACGCAGTTTAAACAACACCAACAAAGCAAAGAAAAGCGCAAACTTAATTGGCAATAGTAGACTCAGACCCGCGGCAATAGCGAGTGCCTCCCAGCTGGGCAGGGCGGTAAAACCGATGGAGAGAAAAAACCCGATTAAGAATATATCTTTAAAGCCCATCAGCGATTTGTACAGCTCGTTGGCCTTACTGTGAGAGGCCAGCAACATACCAAAAATTAGCGCGCCTAAGTCGCCTTTTAGGTCTACCGCATAAAACAGCTCGGAGCCGCCCAGCGCGAGAAAAAAACCGACCAAAATGAGTAGTTCACCGTGACCGCTCAGTTTCAGTAGGCGGCCCAGCAGCGGTCGAATAAAGAACAGCAGCACCAGTGCCAGCGCCCAGAGACTAGGAGTGACTCCGGTGGCCAATACCAGAAAAATGACGGCGGCGATATCTTGAATAACCAGTATGCCGATAGAGAGTTTGCCGTGACGAATTTTAAGCTCGGACTTTTCCTCCAGAACTTTAACCACACAGACGGTGGAACTGAAGCTTAAAGCGAAGCCGATTAATAGCGCGGTTTGCCAATCGAGCTGGAACAGCGCCAGACTACTGAGCAGAGACGCTGCGAATACCAGCAGAGCGATAAACCCAGACCATGCCAGCATATGGATGGAGGTGGTGCCCCAAACCTCGCGTTGCGCCAAATCTTTAGCGTTAAGTTTGAGGCCGATGGTAAACAGCAGCAGGGTAATGCCGAGGTCGGAGATAGTCTCCATGCTGGCAACCGGCTCTACCCCAAAAGCGTGCAAACCAAAGCCCGCTGCCAGATAACCTACTAGTGGCGGGAGCCCTAGCTGTTTGACACCGAGACCGAAGATAAAAGCGACTAAAAGTGAGAGAAAATCCATTAACTTAATCTATGTTTATTGATGGTAAAATTTATTGTCTACAAGGTGTTATATCAAGGGGCTACGCAGCCAGTACATTGCACATAAACCCCGCGTGGATCGTTCATCGCATCGAACTGTTTAAAGGGTTCAATAATAGGCGCTAATGCGTGGCGTAGGCTGGCAGGGGCAAAGCTGTTGATCAACTGCTTGGGCGCCAGAGACCGCACGCTATCGGCCGTGGCCAGTTGTTGCAAAAATTCCTCGGTAGGGGACAGCGTCTTACGCACCTCGAATACTTTATAATTTCTAAGATTGGCAAGTTCTGCGGCGGCTTTGATGGCGTCGTCGAGATAGCCCAGCTCGTCAACCAAATTGATTTTTTGGGCAGCCAGACCGCTCCATACACGGCCCTGAGCGATGTTATCTATGGCCTCTGGGGTCGATTGGCGTGCGCTGGCGACTAGGTTAATAAAATTGCCGTAGATATGCTCTACCCCCTGCTGAATAACATTGGCGGCCAGTGGCGACAGCGGTCTGTCGAGGCGCATGCTGCCGGCGAGTTTGGTGGTGCCGAGGCCATCGGTGTAAATGCCGAGGTTGCCTAGGGTGTTTTCTAGGGTTGGAAAGGCGCCAAAAACGCCAATAGATCCGGTAATAGTGGCGGGGGTAGCAAAGACTTTATCGCTGGCGGTGGCTATCCAGTAGCCACCGGAGGCCGCCACACTGCCCATGGAAACTATCACCGGCATGCCTTGGTCACGGCTGACTTGTATCTGCTCGCGAATAATCTCCGAAGCAAAAGCGCTGCCACCGCCGGAGTCTATTCGCAGGACTAGGGCTTTAATATCATGGTCTTGACGGGCATCGCGAAATAACTGTGCGAGGCTGTCGCCGCCGATGGTGCCCTCAGGATGTACGCCGTCCAAAATTGTCCCCGAGGCGACAATAAGCCCGACTTTATCGCCATAAGCGGATGTGTTCAGATCAAGTAAATCGTTGTAGTCATTGAGTTGGATAGCGGCGTAACTCTGCTCCTCGTCGTTCAGACCAAATTTCTCTTGCAGCCGTAGCAGCGTTTTCTGACGGTCGCTGAGCCGGTCAACCAAACCAATATCGAGCGCTAGCTGGGCGCTGTTGCCGCTGGCCGCGGCCATTTTCTGGTCAATATTGTTAATGTAGTTGTTTACTGTGTCGGGGCTCAATGCGCGCCTAGTTTCAACCTGCGCGGTGTACATAGCCCACAGCTCTTGTAGCCACTGACCGTTGTGTTCTTTTGAAGCGGCGGACATATTATCGCGAATATAGGGCTCGACAAAATCTTTATAGGTGCCCACTTTAAAAATATGGTAACTAATTTCTAGTTTATCCAGCGCGCTTTTGTAGTAGTTGCGGTAACTGCCATAGCCGGTTAAAAACAATGAGCCCTGCGGGTGTAAATGAATTTCATCGGCGAAGCTGGCCAAGTAGTACTGGTCTTGGCTATAGGTATCGCCAATAGCAATAATAGGTTTGCCCGATTGTTTAAAACGCAGTAGTGCCTGGCCAATTTCGTTGAGCTTACTGATGCCGCCACCCAATAAATAGCTTGGTTCCAGCACTATGCCGGTGATGCGCGGGTCCGTTGCGGCGGCGTCGATGGCGCGGGTAACATCACGCACTAGGGTTTCTATTTGGTCGGGGCTGTTCTGCTGCAGCACTTGCGTCACAGGGTCGGTATAACTGCGCTGGTCGACCAGAAAACCACTCGGTGCTATGCGCAACGCCGCTGCATCGGGCAGAGCATCAGTATCGTCGGTGCTAATGGCTCCGAATATGATGATGATGATCAGCAGAAATAAAATATTAAATAGCGCGTTACGAAGCCAAGTGTAGATATTCCAGATAGCATTAAAGCAACGCCCTATTAGTCCCGGGCGTTGTTGTGTCGATTCATGCGGCTGCACATATGCCATTATTTAATCGTCCTTTTCTGCTGAGCTTTGTTCTTGTTCTAGGGTGAAGTATTGCATCCAACGACTGGTAAACATGGCGCCGTTAAACAACATCACGGTCAGGAATATTCCGGCCCAATTAATAATGCTGCCAGGGTCAGTGCTGAGTTTATCGGCATAGTGAATAAAATAGATCAGCACTACAAAGCAGATCCAGCTGTAGGTGCGAAAACGGCGCTGCAGGATACCGGGCACAAAAATGAGCAGTGGAATACTCTGCAGCAGCCAGTATTTAACCGAGCCGTCTGGCTGAAAAATATTGCCAGCGGCAATTAATAGCATAAGAGCTGCGTAGCTGAGCAGGCTAGTACCTAGGGCAATTTTCAGTTTAATTCGCAAATTATTGATCTGTGCTGTTTTCATAACATTCGACTCTCTTAATGAATTAAACCAGAGCGCTGGCGATCTTGGCGACACGCTGCCCTAACGCTTTACAGAGCACAATCTCATCATCACTTAAGACTTTATCCGATTCTGCCCCCGCAACATGCGAAGCGCCATAGGGAGTTCCGCCGGTTTGGGTGCGTGTTAGTGCCTGCTCTGAGTAGGGTAGGCCGGTAATGAGCATGCCCTGATGCAATAATGGCAGCATCATCGACAATAGAGTACTTTCTTGACCACCATGCATACTGCTGCTGGAAGTAAATACTGCCGCGGGTTTATCGATTAAATCGCCGCCGAGCCAGCTGCTAGAGGTGCCGTCGATAAAATATTTCAACGGCGCCGCCATATTGCCGAACCGGGTGGGGCTGCCAAGGATCAATCCGGCACACTGTTTTAGGTCGGCCTCAGTGCAGTATATGGCGCCAACATTGGGTACCGCAGGCTCGGTGGCTTCCGTTACCGGCGACACGGCGGGCACTGTGCGCAGACGCGCCTCTAACCCCTGCAGCTCAACGCCGCGAGCGATCTGTTGCGCCATCTCAAAAGTGGCACCAAAGCGGCTGTAATAGAGAACTAAAATGTAAGGTGTCGTTGATGCTGTCATTAGAGTATGTCCAATACATTTTCGGGCGGGCGGCCTAAAGCGGCTTTGTTGTTAGCGATCACAATCGGGCGCTCGATTAACTTGGGGTACTCAGTCATGGCCGCGATTAATACATCATCGCTCAGGGTCGGGTCTTTTAAATTATTGGCTTTATAGGCCTCTTCGCCTTTGCGAAGTAATGCTCGGGCGCTAATGCCCAGTTGTTTGAGCAGCTTCTTTAACGCGGCTGAGCTGGGCGGTGTGTCTAGGTAGAGTACTATATCAGGGCTGATACCACGATCTTCTAATAGCGCCAGCGTTTGACGAGATTTAGAACAGCGTGGATTGTGATAGATACTGACCATAGATGCCTCAAATAGTGAATATTGAGGGCTATTGTAATAGAGCTTGTCGCGCTATGCTCTGTTTTGTGCAATCGTAGATTTATCGGTTTAAATTTTGGGAAAAGTAATGAATAACAAGGCGAATTTTCTGTTGCGTTTTTTACCCTATGTAGTCAAGCAATACTTGGCCAAAGAGTGCCAAAAAAATGCCGCAGCGCTCACGTACATGACGTTGTTTGCCATAGTACCGATGCTGACGGTGGTGTTCTCTGTGTTCTCTATGGTACCGGCATTTCAGTCTCTGGGTGGCGATCTTGAAGAGATGATGTTTTCCAACTTGTTGCCCGAAACTGGCGTGGAAGTGCAGGAATACCTCGTTACCTTTATGCATCAGGCGCGCAGCTTATCGTGGGTCGGTGGGTTGTTTTTGTTCGCCACCGCCTACTTTATGCTGCGCAATATAGAGAAAGCTTTTAACGGTATTTGGGGGGTATTAAAACCGCGCTCAGGTCTGCCAAGTTTTTTGCTTTACTGGGCTATTTTGAGCTTGGGACCCTTGCTACTCGGAGTGGGTTTAGCGGTCAGCGGTTATTTAGTGACGCTGCAAATGGCAGTGACCGAGTATGACCAACTGGGTATTTTAAAGTTTTTGCGATTCTTCCCGCTGTTGTTATCGACCGCTATATTCACGCTTATCTTTACCGCTGTGCCCAATTGTCGAGTGCCCTTTAAACACGCTCTTGCGGGTGGTTTTGCCACCGCTTTTTGTTTTGAGGTACTTAAAGCCGGTTTTGGCGTTGCCATGTCGTTTAATGCCTCTAACGGTGTGATCTATGGCGCCTTCGCTGCTGTGCCGATCTTTTTGATGTGGATTTACATCTCATGGATGATCGTACTGGGCGGCGCTGTAACCGTGCGCTCACTGACCGCTTTTAAGGTGGTTTCTAGTGGCCGTCGGCATCCAAACTTAGTCGCGGCGCTGTTAGTGCTGTGGGAGTTTCATCAGCGTCTCGATAAGGGCGAGCAACTTAAGGTTAACGCATTGTGGAAGCTGGGTTTGGATGTGGATCAGTGGCAGTTGTTGCGTGTGCAGCTATTAGAGCACAAGGTTATTGCGCTGACCCAGACCGACAACTATGTCCTCTGTCGTGATCTCGGCCATACATCCTTGCGGCAGCTGGCCGACATTATCGACATGCCTGCGCAGATGCCCAACGTCAGCGAACATTTACAAGTTTTTCCTTGGTTTTCCGCCATGGGCGGACGCCTGCTGGCCATCGATCAGTGTGTTGACAAGCAGTTTGAGATATCTATTGGCGAGTTATTTGCAATGGTGGATGAGGGTGGGACCGACAGCACTGACTATGCCCGTGATAGTGAGAGGCTGGAAATGCTGCCCGAGGTGGATAACGGTGGTGCTAAGGATGACGCTTAAGCTCGGCGGCGGTCGGTTTTGCACAGCACTTGTTACCGTCTTATTAGCGCTGCTACTGACAGGCTGTTTTTCGGTAGCAGATTCACCCAAGCTATTTCTTATTAACGGTACCGCTGTCGATGTGAGCGCCAAACCGTTATTGTTCATCAATTATTGGGCCCCCTGGTGTAAGCCCTGCCATGAAGAAATTCCCGAGCTAAACGCTTTTACGCAAAGCCATCAAGTTGTCATGCTGGGGGTTAACTTTGATGTCTTTACCGGTGTGCATTCAGTGTCTGAATTGCAGACCCAGGCGGCTCAGCTGAATATTGAGTTTGGTGTACTGGATACGCCTTCAAGTCGCGCGCTAGAGAGCCACTGGCAACTGCCCAGACCCAAAGGTTTGCCGACCACGTATATCATCAGTGCCCAAGGTCAGTGGGTGGCCACCCTGTTGGGACCGCAAACTCAGCAAACCCTGTCTGTTGCCTTAACTCAGGCAAAACAGTTAATGCGCTCGGCTGAATAGGCTCATAGCCGACATTAAAGGCACAAATACGAAGGGATTGATTCACACCATGGTCACAAATTATGATTCTCCCGTGACGGCTTTAGAGCGAACTGGTGATCATTGTGCTATTACCCAAAAGCCCTCTATTGCGGCCATTTCTGGTCATTTTTATCGCCGATCTGCTATGCATATCGATACCAATTTACAGCTGCGCAATAATTTTTTAAGCTCGCTGAGCTGTTAAAATATTTTTTATTGAATTTATGAAGGTTATCAACTTGTGAAATTCTCCCGCTTTGGCGATAAGTTCGCCGGCACCAGTCTCGGCAGTGAAGGTGATGCCGGCATAGTTTCGTTAATGGCCGATTTAGGCGATGCGCTTAGGGTAAACCCCGAAATGATCTTTATGGGTGGCGGCAATCCTAGCCGCATACCCGAAGTCGAGTCGGTATTGCGCCAACAATTGCAGACATTAATTGACGATAAGGAGGCCTGCCATAAAATGTTGGGGGTGTACCAGTCACCCCAAGGCGATGAAGAACTCCTAGAACAGTTGGCTCTGTTATTGCGCGAGGAATTTGACTGGCCCATCAGCGAGAAAAATATCGCCATATCCAACGGTAGCCAGTCAGCCTTTTTTGTGTTGTTTAACCTATTTTCCGGGGTCGATAGTGACGGCCGTAAGCGCAAGATTCAGTTACCGCTGGCACCGGAATATTTGGGCTATGCAGACTTGGGCCTAGAAGATGATATGTTTGCCGCGACTCAACCCAATATAGAACTGCTGGACGATAATCTATTTAAATATCGAGTCGATTTTGACGCGCTGAATATTGATGATAGTTGTGGTGCCTTGTGCGTGTCGCGGCCCACCAACCCCACCGGCAATGTACTGACCGATGAAGAGATGCATCATCTCGACAGTCTGGCGCGCAAGGCGGGTATCCCGCTGATTATCGACGGCGCTTACGGTACGCCTTTCCCGAATATTATTTTTACCGAGGCCGAGCCGCTGTGGAATGACAATACCATTATGGTGCTGAGTTTATCCAAGCTGGGTTTGCCCGGCGTGCGCACCGGAATTGTTATTGCCAGTGAAGAAGTTATTAGTGCTTTTGCCAGTGCCAATACTATTTTAAGTTTGGCGTGTGGCAACGTGGGGCCAGCATTGGCGAGCGGTTTGTGTCGCGACAAGAGCCTGTTAAAGATTAGCCGCCAGTATATTAAGCCTTTTTATCAGGTCAAGGCTGAGTTGGCTTTGGGGCTGTTTCGGCGTTATCTGGGTGATTTGCCTTGGCGAATTCATAAACCCGAGGGCGCCATATTTCTGTGGCTTTGGTTTGAAGGGCTGCCGATAGATTCAGAGCAGCTCTATCAGCGCTTAAAATCTCGTGGCGTGCTAGTGGTATCGGGGCATCATTTTTTCCCAGGTCTTAACGACCCCGACTGGCGACACAGCCGCGAGTGCATTCGTGTTACCTATTCCCAAGATGCCGAGAC
>CAWVSV010000072.1:0-11747 GCA_963933095.1 uncultured Cellvibrionales bacterium | reverse complement strand
GCGTGTCCGCCGCCAATCACAATTACATCGTAGTGATGTTCCATCGATAGATCTCGTTGGGTGTTGTTAAAAATACCTCTGCAGCGTTTTAAACAGTGCTGTCGATACAGGTGCAAATCAAGAGGGCGCGCATTATATGTTCTTGCAGCCCATTGTACAAAACCTGTTCGTTTTTTAAGCAAGTTTTTTTCCTGAAAAAATTAACTTTTACTCATTAAATCTAATAAATAAATATTTATATTACTTATATATATATATATGTTTTTTATAGATGTAGTAATAAATAGGGACGTTAAAATCTGTGTATAAGTTAATATTTAACATAAATAACAATAACTTAGAGCAAGTGTAAGCAGGCAAATAAACGCTTAGAAAGCTGCTCATTAGGTGGTAATTAGCTGAGGATTAAAATGTGAATAACTTTCCCATTCCTATGAAAGCACGGTTATTCACAATTCACTCCTCAGTATTTATAGAGCTTATTCAACTAGTTATTCACAGTAATAATTCAAGCTCGCATCATCGTTCGTTTTTTATACAGAATATTGCAGAAAATCAATAGGTTAGGGGATAAACCTGTGAATGAATGTGGATAACCTCTGCAACTGTTGTTTACAAAAATTTTTATTTACAAATAGCAGGCAATAAAAAGCCCTCAGCAACAAAAGTCGATGAGGGCTTTTTATTGTGATTTAATTACTTGCCGATGCAAAAACTAGAGAAAATACGACCCAATAGTTCATCTGGAGTAAATTCTCCGGTGATTTCAGAGAGTGTATTTTGAGTTTGACGCAAATCTTCGGCTAACAGTTCGCCTGCGGCTGCAGACTCTAATTGCGTTTGCCCAGCATCTAGTAAATCGCTAGCGCGTTGCAGTGCATCCAGGTGCCGTCTGCGGGCCGTAAATTGGCCTTCCCCTGCATCGCTAAACCCCATAACCTGTTTCAAGTGTTGCTTTAAGTCATCAAGGCCTGTGCCATCGCTGGCACTAATACCAATACAGAGTGGATCGGTATTTTCTATGCCCGCCTTCTCACCAGTTAAATCGACCTTATTACGAATTAGTGTGATTTTGTTGCTGTCAGGTAGGTTGTCTATAAAGGTGGGCCAAATGTCATGCACATCGCGTGTGCTGGTTGTCGTTGCATCGACTAACAGTAGTATACGATCGGCCTCGGCTATCTCATTAAGAGCTCGCTCAATGCCTATTTTTTCGACTTGATCGGGATTGTCTCTAAGGCCTGCTGTATCGATAATATGCAGGGGCATACCGTCGATGTGAATGTGCTCGCGCAGGACATCTCGGGTGGTGCCCTCGATGTCGGTGACAATGGCACTGTCGCGCCCTACAAGAGCGTTCAATAGGCTGGATTTACCGGCATTGGGGCGGCCAGCGATCACTACCTTCATGCCGTCGCGCATTAGCAGCCCCTGCCTAGCCTCTGCGAATACAGCTGCCAACTTAGTGATGATGTTATTGAGATCAGCGCTCACTTTGCCATCACCGAGAAAGTCGATTTCCTCTTCGGGAAAGTCTATGGCGGCCTCAACATAGATACGCAGGTGGATTAGTGCTTCAACCAAATCACCAATACGCTCAGAGAAGACTCCCTGCAATGAATTGAGAGCGTTGCGAGCAGCCTGCTCCGAGCTGGCATCAATCAGATCGGCAATTGCTTCAGCCTGGGTTAGGTCGAGCTTGTCGTTCATAAAGGCGCGCTCAGAGAACTCGCCTGGTCGCGCCATGCGCACGCCTTTATTGGTAATTTCACGTAACAGCATATCGAGAATCACCGGCCCGCCATGGCCCTGAAATTCGACTATATCTTCGCCGGTAAATGAGTGAGGATTTGGAAAGAAGAGTGCTATGCCTTCGTCTATTACTTTATTTTTGCTGTCGAGGCTTTGTGATGAGTAGAAGGGCCCGTAGTGAGCGTAGCGAGGTTTTAGCTCTCGTTGGCATAGAGTTTGGCCAATGGCGTAGGCTTTAGGGCCTGAGACTCGAACAATTCCCACACCACCGCGACCGCTAGGTGTGGCAATAGCGGCAATGGTGTCGTTGTTAGTCAGAGCGGTCATAGCGTTTTCCGTAAGTCATATTTGTAGTGTTGATAATACCAAGCAGCTTAATGGCGTTCATGCTTTGTCTGTATATAGTATGTCTATATACATAAAAAAAGGGGACCGCGCTAAAGCGCGGTCCCCTTTCGGAGCTTTAAATAGACAGCGTTAGACGCTTGGAAGCTTGTCTTGTTTGTCTTTGCCTGCATTTTCAATGTTTCTGGTGATGACATACTGCTGACAAATCGACAGGGTGTTATTTGTCACCCAATACAGCACCAGACCCGCAGGGAACCACATAAACAAGAAAGTAAACGCAACAGGCATAATCTGCATTATTTTCGCCTGAGTAGGGTCTGGAGGTGTGGGGTTCAGCTTCATCTGAATGAACATGGTTAAACCCATCAGCAGTGGCAGAATGAAGTAGGGGTCTTTCACCGATAGGTCGCCCAACCAAAGGAACGAGGTATGGCGCAACTCAACCGACTCCATTAACACCCAATACAGTGCAAGGAATACTGGCATTTGAACCAATACCGGTAAACAGCCACCCATCGGATTGACCTTCTCCTTTTTGTACAACTTCATCATTTCTTGCGACATGCGCGCGCGATCACTGCCGTACAGTTCTTTCATGCGAACCATCTGAGGCTGAATTTTGCGCATGTTTGCCATAGAGCGGTAACTGGTGGCTGACAATTTATAAAATACTGCTTTAACGGCCATGGTCAAAAAGATAATAGACAGGCCCCAGTTGCCGACAAAATCATAAATAAAATAAAGAAAGTGTGACAGTGGCTTGGCTATCCACCATAAAAAACTGTAATCAACAGTGAGATCCAGGTAAGGCGCAATCTCTTCAAGTCGATAGACATCTTTAGGCCCGGCATAGAAGCTGGCGCCGATAGTGCCTTGCTCACCGCTGTTAATGGTTAAGCGAGGCGTGGTGAAGCCAAAGCTGTAGAGATCGTTTGTTTTAAATTTCTGCAGAGTAAAGCGATTCTCTTGTCCCTGATCGGGAACCCAAGCACTAATGAAGTAGTGCTGTACCATGGCGACCCAGCCGCCATTGACGGTTTCTTTAAATTTTTGCTCTTCGATATCATCAAAGTTGAATTTTTTGTAGTTTTCTTCTTTTGTGGTTAATGCTGCCCCCAAAAATGGCTGCATACCTATGCCTGCATCGGTAGCTGGGGCATGAGTATCGCGCAGAATCTGAGCGTACATATTACCTTTCCAGGTATCATTACTTTGATTATTGAGTCGATACTGCAGGTCAATAAGGTAGTCGCCGCGCTTAAAGGTGAACACTTTCTTAATAGCGACATCACCTTGTTGGGTGCTGAGTATTACTTCTAATGTATCTTCGCTATCTAGCATGCGATATTCAGTGTTGCTGCTGGTGAATACTGGGCGCTGACCAGGCTTGTCAGTACCGTTAACACCGATTAGACCGCTCTGAGCAATGTAAGTGGTATTTTCGGTACGGTTAAGCAATACGAAAGGCTGGTCTGGTGTATCGATTTGTGCAAAATGACGTGGCAATGCCACCTTAACTATATCGCCACCTTGTCTGTCGATTAGTACATCTAAGCTGTCAGTGACTATATGAATCATTTGCTGCTGTGGTGCAATCGCTGCGCTGACCAAGGACTCTTCATCGGGACTTTGCGGAATCATATCGCTGTCGGCGAATGCTTCAGGTGCTGATGCTTGAATGGCACTAACAGTGGTAGAGGTGTTGGTTACAGACACTGTCGTAGTATCAATAGCGACTTTTTTCTGATCTCTAAAGTCGCTGTAGCGCAACAACAGCATAAAGGCTACAGCGGCCATACCGGCAAAGAGTAAGTATTTCTGCCAATCTAAGTTCGATTTAATCATGGGTAGGCTTCGTTAGTAGTGAATCGGTTGAGGTTTTGAGTGGTGGAACATTATCGATTCCACCCTCGTGCCAGCTTGTTCGTCATTTTATAAGGCGGCGCAAGATTAAATAACCCCCTTTTTCATTCTGCCATGTCTATTAATATTCTGATTTAGTCATGGGAATTTTTTGTTACTAGTGAATCTGATGAGATTTTAAGTGGTGGAACATTATCGATTCCACCCTCGTGCCAGCTTGTTCGTCATTTTATAAGGCGGCGCAAGATTAAATAACCCCCTTTTTCATTCTGCCATGTCTATTAATATTCTGATTTAGTCATGGGAATTTTTTGTTACTAGTGAATCTGATGAGGTTTTAAGTGGTGGAACATTATCGATTCCTCCCTCGTGCCAAGGATGGCATTTTATAAGGCGGCGCAACATTAAATAACCCCCTTTAATAGAACCATGTTCTTTTATTGCCTGTTCGGCATAATTTGAGCACGTTGGGTAGAAACGGCATTGATTACCTACCCATGGACTAAGTAGGTAGCGATAGATGTGAATGATTTTAATGAGCAACCATTTCATATCACGATTCTGGTGTTATTTGTGCTTTTCGGGCTTTTTTAAATACGCGCTGCCATTGTTGTTGTAGCTGTTTAGTAAACTCGGCATTATCCATTTCGCCCAAACCACGGCGGGTTAGAAACACTGCATCTACGGCAACATCATCGGCGGTTAGCTGACGAAAACATTCTCGCACTAGTCGTTTAATACGATTGCGATCGACAGCGAGTTTAATGTTTTTCTTGGCTATGACTAAACCCAGACGAGAAGTGTCTGTATTGCTTGGGCGAGCGAGGATCAGGAAATATTTGTGCGAGGCACGAAAGGGGGCACTATCAAAAACAGGTTGAAAGTCGCTGGAATTAAGCAGACGACGCGATCTAGTAAACGCGTATTTACTCACTCCAGCAGCCTTTCAGGTAGGTATAAAGAGCGCTAATTATGCAGCTAACTCTTTACGACCTTTGGCACGGCGACGAGCAAGAACGGCACGACCGCTCTTAGTAGCCATACGAGAGCGAAAACCGTGAGTGCGCTTGCGTTTAAGTACGCTAGGCTGAAATGTTCTTTTCATGACTCTACCTAAATATTCAGTGTTGTTTGCCACGGCTGAAATAGACGCAGCGGTATAAAGACGGCGGATTTTAAAGAAGCAAGCCCGATGACGCAAGGCTTTGTGTTAAATAATGGGTGTTTTTCGCACAATTAATGTTCGATACAACTTACACTCAGCTTTCCAACAAGTTCTTAACAGGTTTATACACATGCGTTGTGTTGTATTGTCTTGGCATACAGCTGTTATTTGTAGTTTTATTTGAGAGTTTCACAGGAATCATCTAATGGTATATCTTGGGTAAAAGTTGTGGATAACTTTGTTGCTGAAAGGTAAACTTCTTGTCTTTCCACGGTGCTTTATTGTCATATTTTTCTGAGCTTACCTGTTTGGCGAATTATACGTTGAGGCAGGGCCGTGATGTTTAAATTATTTACATGTAGAAATGGGAGTTTGGGGTTGCCGCAAGCTATTTGGGAACAATGTGTATCCAGTCTGCAGGGTGAATTGTCTGCGCAGCAGTTTAATACCTGGATTCGTCCGCTGCAGATCGACAGCAGCTTTGACAGCGGCATCAGTAATGGCGAGCTCAGTCATATACGTCTTTTAGCCCCCAACCGTTTTGTGCTCGACTGGGTGTCCAATAAGTTTTTGGCGCGCATTCATGAGCTGGTCAGTCAAAATGCCAACGGCCGCTTCATTGAGGTGTCTTTGGTAACGGCAAATCGTGATAATTCCCGCTTTACGCGTCGTGAGCCATCGCAGGCTCCTGAGCCTATCACTAGTAGTCCGTTTGGCCAGGTGCCGCAACAATCTGTGCAATCGTCGACCATTATTCGGCCTTTTGCGGCGAATCACTCTTCAGTATCTAAGCCAACTTTTACATCGGCACCGGTGCAGGCGGGGGCTGGTTTGTTCTCGGAACCCCCGCGCGAAGCGCCGGCTATTATCAGTCCCTCTAAGAGTCGCAGCGTCGATGTTGAAGGGGGCCTTAAGCACCGTAGCTACCTAAATGAGAGTTTTACCTTTAAAAGTTTTGTCGAGGGTAAATCGAATCAATTGGGCTTAGCAGCGGCTCGTCAAGTTGCGGAAAATCCAGGCGGCGCTTATAACCCGCTGTTTATCTACGGTGGTGTGGGCTTGGGTAAAACCCATTTGATGCACGCTGTGGGCAATGCTCTACTGGAGAATAATCCTAATGCTAAGTTGGTGTACCTTCACTCTGAGCGCTTTGTTGCCGACATGGTTAAAGCCCTACAACTTAACGCTATTAATGACTTTAAACGCTACTACCGCTCGGTGGATGCACTTTTAATTGATGACATTCAATTTTTTGCCGGCAAAGAGCGCTCGCAGGAAGAGTTCTTCCATACCTTTAATGCTCTACTTGAGGGTGGCCAGCAGATTATCCTCACTTGTGATCGTTACCCGAAAGAACTAAATGGTTTGGAAGAGCGTCTTAAGAGTCGTTTTGGTTGGGGTCTGACGGTTGCTGTGGAGCCGCCAGAACTTGAAACTCGTGTCGCCATATTGATGACCAAGGCCGAACAAGCGGGTATGGATTTACCCAATGATGCCGCCTTCTTCATCGCTCAACGTATTCGCTCTAATGTTCGTGAACTTGAAGGAGCTTTGAAGAGAGTGGTAGCGAATGCTCACTTCACTGGCCGAGCTATCGATGTAGAGTTGGTTCGTGAGTCGCTAAAAGATTTGCTGGCACTGCAAGATAAGCAGGTGGGTATCGATAACATTCAGCGGGTAGTGGCCGAGTACTACAAAATTAAAATTAGTGATCTACTGTCTAAGCGTCGCTCGCGTTCAGTAGCTCGCCCACGCCAGATGGCGATGTCGCTGGCTAAAGAGCTCACTAATCACAGTCTGCCTGAGATAGGTGACGCATTTGGTGGTCGCGACCACACCACTGTGCTGCACGCCTGTCGTAAAATCAAAGAATTAAAAGAAGAAGATGTAGATATTCGCGAAGATTACAAAAATCTTCTGCGCTCATTAACGACCTAATACTAATAACCTGTTAAAATTTAATGTTATAAAAAAAATAACCTCTTATATAAATACGGACACTTAAGAAGAGACTTGCAATGAAATTCACTGTATCTCGGGAAGCCCTGTTAAAGCCGCTGCAACTAGTAGCGGGTGTTGTTGAGCGCCGTCAAACTCTGCCGGTTTTGTCAAACGTGCTGGTGGTATTAGATGGTCTGCAACTCTCTTTAACTGGCACAGACCTGGAAGTCGAAATTGTTGGCCGCGTAACTCTAGAGCAGGCGGGCGAATCTGGTGAGATTACTGTTCCGGCGCGCAAGCTAGTGGATATTTGCCGGTCGCTACCTGATGGCGCTATTATTGATTTTATTGAAGATAATCAGCGTATTATTGTCAAGAGTGGTCGCAGCCGTTTCACTTTATCGACTCTACCAGCTACTGATTTCCCCAATGTCGAAGATGGTCGTTCCGATTTACAATTTAGCTGTGCCCAGAAAGAAATTAAGCGCTTAATTGATAGGACTGCTTTCGCCATGGCGCAACAAGATGTGCGCTACTACCTTAATGGTATGTTGTGGGAAGTGACTAACGAGCAGCTGCGCGTGGTCTCTACTGACGGCCATCGTCTGGCAATGTGCACTCGTCAGATCGATGTAGAGTGTGCAGAGAAGGTACAGGCTATTTTGCCCCGCAAAGGCGTGATCGAGTTGGCTCGTTTACTCGATAATCCCGATGCCCCTGTAGAGATCAAACTCGGCAGCAACCATATTCGTTGTTCTACCGAGTCATTTACCTTTACGTCTAAGCTTGTTGACGGAAAGTTTCCTGATTACGATCGAGTATTACCGCGCGGTGGTGATAAGTTGGTGTTTGGTTCGCGTACCGAGCTTAAGCAGGCTTTCAGTCGCACGGCTATTTTGTCGAACGAAAAGTATCGCGGTGTACGTTTAATTTTGGCTGATGGTCTTATGACGATCGTTGCCAATAACCCTGAACAAGAAGAAGCTGAAGAGCAGGTTACAGTAGACTATGCAGGTGAAAGCATTGAAGTCGGCTTCAATGTTAGTTACTTACAAGATGTTTGTACGGTTCTTGATAGCGATAATATTAAATTTACTTTGGCCGATGCCAGTAGTAGTGCCTTAGTTGAAGAACCCGATGGCGGTGATTCAGTTTATGTCGTCATGCCGATGCGTCTTTGAGTTGTATCATTACAAGTGATTATCAACGGGGGACACCAACAAGTGTTCCCCGTTTTTGTTTTAGTATTCAGCGTCCCCCTTTAATATGACCATCTCCCATCTTTCAATTATTCATTTGCGCAATATTATTTCGGCCGAGCTGTCGCCATCCTCTGGTGTTAACTTTATTTATGGCGCCAATGGTAGTGGTAAAACCAGTATATTGGAGGCGCTCAGTGTATTGGGTATGGGAAGGTCTTTTCGTAGCCACAAATATAAAACTCTTATTAATAATGACCATGATTCACTGACTGTTTTTGCGCGTTTACAGCATGAAGGTGGTGCTGTTGTGCCGATTGGAGTTAGCCGCCACCGCGGTGGTGATTCTACTTTTCGTGTTGCAGGTGACAATGTTAATTCAGCAGCCGCATTGGCTGCTCACTTACCTATTCAAGTTATCAATTCTCACACTTATGATTTATTAGAAGGTTCACCAAAAACGCGTAGACAATTTATAGATTGGTTAGTGTTTCACGTGGAACCTCAGTTTTATCCTCTGTGGAAGGCAGCGCAGCGTTGCCTAAAACACCGCAATAGTCTCCTTCGGCGTGATAGAATAGATCGTTTAGAGGTTACCCCTTGGGATATAGAGCTTTGCTCTCTAACTGAGGCGATAGAGGGTTACAGACAGCAGACACTGGACTTGTTTCAAGCTGAATTTAAGCAACTGGTGTCCGAGTTTGTTGCTGTTGATAACTTAACGTTAGTTTATCAGCGCGGTTGGGATGCCGAGCAAGACTATGCCGAGCATCTACAGCAGAGTTTTGAGCGAGATTGCCAGAGTGGCTATACCCGCGCTGGTGTTCATAGAGCTGATATAAAAATAAAAGTAGGTCGCCAGCTAGCGGTTGATATTCTCTCGCGAGGCCAGCAAAAACTTTTGGTTTGTGCAATGAAGATTGCTCAGGGTTTGGTTTTTTATCGTCAGACAGGGCGTCGCTGTATATATTTAGTCGACGATTTACCTGCTGAGCTAGACCCTCAGTACCGCCAATTACTGGCACATTGGCTGCACAAAATTGGTAGCCAAGTGTTTGTAACGGGTGTTGAAAAAGAGACTTTACTGTCCAGTTGGCAGAAGATTACCGATGTGGATAAACGAGTGTTTCACGTGGAACACGGGACGGTTACACAAATAGACGTGTAACTGCAGTAAATAGATATGTTGATGGAGTTAGACAATGTCAGAAGAGATTAATTACGACTCGTCCAGTATTAAAGTACTGAAAGGCTTGGATGCGGTTCGTAAACGTCCCGGCATGTATATTGGCGATACCGATGATGGTAGCGGCTTGCACCATATGGTTTTTGAAATCGTCGATAACTCCATCGATGAAGCACTGGCGGGCCACTGTTCTGAAATCAAAGTGGTTATCCATCATGACGAGACAGTCACTGTTACGGATAACGGCCGGGGTATACCCACCGAGATGCACGATGAAGGTGTTTCCGCGGCTGAAGTGATTATGACCGTGCTGCATGCCGGTGGTAAGTTCGATGATAACACCTATAAAGTATCCGGCGGCCTACACGGTGTAGGTGTTTCGGTAGTAAACGCCCTATCTCAGGAGTTGACTCTTACCATCCGTCGCGGCGGTAAGGTGCATGAGCAAGTCTATAAGCACGGCAACCCACAGGGCCCGCTATCGGTTGTTGGCGATACTGATATAACCGGTACCGAAGTTCACTTCAATCCATCGCCGGAAACATTCACTAATATTAAATTTCACTTTGACCAGCTGGCCAAGCGCCTGCGCGAATTGTCTTTCTTGAACTCTGGCGTACGTATTGTCTTGAAGGATGAGCGCTCGGGCAAAGAAGAGGTCTTCGAATATGAAGGCGGGCTTAAAGCTTTCGTAGAGTTCGTTAACGTCAATAAAACGCCTATTGTTAAGGTAATGCACTTTACTGAGGCGCGTGAAGATGGAATCACCGTTGAAGTGGCCATGCAGTGGAACGATAGTTTCCAAGAGAATATCTATTGCTACACCAATAATATTCCCCAGCGCGATGGTGGCACTCATATGGCTGGCTTCCGCTCGGCGCTAACTCGCGGGCTCAACAGTTATATCGAGCGTGAAGGCTTGGGTAAAACCGCTAAGGTCAGCACCACCGGTGATGACGCTAGAGAAGGCCTAACTGCCATTATTTCGGTTAAAGTTCCCGATCCTAAGTTTTCCTCGCAAACTAAGGACAAGCTAGTCTCGTCTGAAGTAAAGACCGCGGTAGAACAGGAAATGGGTAAGTGCTTAAACGACTACCTGCTAGAAAACCCTGGCGAAGCAAAAGCCGTTGTTATCAAGATGATCGATGCTGCTCGTGCCCGTGATGCCGCCCGTAAAGCTCGCGACATGACTCGCCGTAAAGGCGCACTCGATATCGCTGGTTTGCCGGGTAAACTGGCTGACTGTCAGGAGAAAGATCCGGCGCTGTCCGAAGTCTACCTAGTGGAGGGTGACTCTGCTGGCGGATCTGCAAAGCAGGGCCGCTCGCGTAAGACTCAGGCTATTTTGCCTTTGAAGGGTAAAATTCTTAACGTTGAAAAAGCGCGTTTCGATAAAATGCTGTCCAGTGCAGAAGTCGGTACCTTGATTAAGGCGTTGGGTTGCGGTATCGGAAAGGACGAATTTGACGTCGAAAAGCTGCGTTACCATAGCATTATCATCATGACCGATGCCGACGTTGATGGCTCGCACATTCGCACCCTGTTACTGACCTTCTTTTTCCGTCAGATGCCCGAGCTAATCGAACGCGGTCACCTATTAATTGCACAGCCTCCGCTGTACAAAATCAGCAAAGGCAAGCAGGAGCAGTACCTGAAGGATGATGATGCTCTGAACGCTTACCTGACTCATGCCGCGCTGGATAAAGGCAGTCTACATGTTAATGAAGAGGCGCCGGGCGTAGGCGGTGCACCGCTGGCAGAGCTAGTGACCGAATATCGCGCAGTGATGGCCACTGTTAAGCGTCTGTCGCGCTTGTATCCAGCTGAAGTGCTAGAGCAGATGATCTATACCGATTCCATCAGTAAAGAGCAGCTGAATAATGAAGATGAGATGAAAGTATGGGCCGATAAGCTGCTGGCCAGCATGAACGTCGGTAATACCACTGGCAGTCATCGCTATAAAATCAATGTGCATGAAGATTCAGAGCGCGGCTTATTTTTGCCGACTGTGACCATTACAGCGCATGGTGTACCGACCGACTATAAAATTAACCATGAGTTCTTTTTGTCGGGCGAATACGGATCTATTGTTAAGTTAGGTGAACATCTTAACGGCTTGATCGAAGAAGGGGCCTACGCCCAACGTGGCGAGCGCCGTAAAGAGATCAACACCTTTGCCGAGGGTTTGGACTGGTTGATGGCTGAATCGCGTCGCGGTCACAGTATTCAGCGCTACAAAGGGCTGGGCGAGATGAATCCGGAACAGTTGTGGGAAACCACCATGGATCCAGAG
>CAWVSV010000071.1:0-12304 GCA_963933095.1 uncultured Cellvibrionales bacterium | reverse complement strand
CGATTTTAAGTCAATAACTGCATGAGGTCATTCCAAAGCAGTATTTTCAAATCTTGCACACGTACGTGTTTTGTGTAGATATTTGGTGTAAATATTCAAAAATAGCTGCTCTTGAGAGTATCGAAATACTTTGCAATAGTTGCCAGTTTTTTTGTACGTCTCGAGCCAATACCGCGTGTGCCAGTTGCCAGCTTAGTTGCGCATGTCCCGAGCTGGGCTCTGGTTCTGTAGCGGCAAACTTCAGTGCGTCCAGAATTCTTTCGCTCATTTCAAATGCGGCTTTGCGGGTAAAGGTAATGCACAAGATTTCTTCTGGGTGTTCACAGTGTTGCAGTAGCTTAAGTACTCGTTGAGTCAGCAGGCCTGTTTTGCCGGAGCCAGCCGGAGCCGACACGGCAAATGACCGCTCTGGATTGAGCGCTTGCTCGCGGGCTAAATAGTCTGCAGGGCGGCTCATACCAGTTCTCCTTTTTCTGCTGCTGTTGCTGGGGGCTGTGCGAGATGTTGAGGTTGGTAGTTGTTAATCTGGTCGCGCTCATGAATTCGAGTTAAAGGGTGATAATCCTCGCTGTAGCGTTGTGCGTTGGTGTCGCGATAATCAATCTCGGCCCGACCGTTTTTAAAGTCAGCGGCTAGTTGTGCCAATGTCTGCTGCCAGAATGCCTTTACATCAGCCCAGTTCTCGGGCAAATCTAGACGCGGACACTCCTCAGGCTGGCTGATACCCTCGAGCTTGCCGCTCAGACTCTCGGCGAGATTGCCCAGCCCCAGTAATTCACTGTCAGATTTATCGATGCGCGCAAAAGCAATGGCGACAATTTCTTGAGAGCTATAGTGGCCGTGGTCAAATTGCGCACTGAGAGCATAAAGTGGCAGCTGCGGTTCGGCGGGCCGTTCTCCTTGCCACTGACTAAGTTGGGGTTTACCCGTTTTATAGTCGATCAGTAGCAATTCGCCGTCGCTGAGTTGATCCAGTCTGTCCAACCGCAACTCCAACGGCAAGCCTTCAAAAACGATATTTATTTTTGCCTCGCAGGCAACAACTTTAAAGTCAGGGCGCTCTAGATCCAGCTCCAGCCAAGCAAGCGCTAATTGTAAAAGGCGCTCGGCCTCAAGCATGAAAAAAGCCTCGGGTAACTGCTGTATGAGCTTTTTTTTGTAGGGTGTAAGCGCGGTACCGATGGCTTTTTTACACAGTTGTTGCAGTGCGTGATCGTCTAGTGCGCGCAACTGTGAGGATGTTTTCAACTGCATCCACACCTGTTCCAGTACAGCGTGAATAATATTGCCACGGTCAATGGCCGATAGACCCTTGCTGATAGCCGGTAAAGATTTTGCCCCTAAGCGATGACGAGCAAATGCAATCAGCGGACAGCTGGCTTGATCTCGAAAAAGTGCACTGCCGCCGCGCAAGTGCGATAGCTCGGTGCTGGTAATGGCCGGCCCTGAGAAGTCTTCGATTTTTTGCAGTTGCTGGGCTGCCCTAATGCTGGTTTGGTATTGCTCAAAGCTCGGCGCCGTCGAATAATCGTTAGCCAGTAATTGTTCAACGTCAGTACTCTGAAAGTGAGCGATCAAAGGACTGGGGTGGTCGCTGTTGCCATCGGCAAGACTGGCGCTGCTGAAAATTACTTCTTTTGCGCAGTGCTGGTAGGACAGCGTCAGCTGTTGGGCTATATGCAATTCGCGCTCGGCACTGGCGTGCGGCATATTATGCTGGCGCTGCAGTGTTATCGGCAACAACGGGTTAGGGCTCGGCGCGCAGGGCCAATTGCGGGCACCAACGCCTAGAATCCAGCAGGCATCAAAAGTAAGACCTGCGCCCTCGAGTGCACCCAATATATGAATGGGCGAGTCAGGTGTTTGTGCTTGAAAGTGATGGTTTTGGCAGAGCGCGCGCAGAGCGCTAATGGCACTACTGTGGGTAAGCGGGTAACCGCAGCTGTCGAGGCGTTTAAACTCTTGCAGCAGTACTTGCCACTGCGACATTTGTTGATGTTCATGCGAGTTGAGAATGCGGCTACCAGGCCAGCCAAGGCCTTGCAATTGCTGTTGTAAATGCTCGGCCCAATGGCTGGCACTGCAGTGTTTGGGTTGCTGTTTATTGGCGGCGCTGAATGCTTGCAGGCAACTGCTCAACGACGTTGTAATATTTTCATTTGTGTCGGTAGAGTTGCGGCGCTGAATGCGTTCGACTCGGTAGCGCAATTCAGAGCCGCTGACAATGCTTTTGCCGAGGCGCCGCAACTGTTCGACTAGTTCGCAGCGCAGCTCTATCTCGCGCTCGCTATCCGAGAAGAAAGGTGAATTCAGTAGTTGGCAGATGTCGTCAAGTGGCCAGCTTTCCTGTTGCAAGTTGAGAAGTTGCAGCGCGTCGCAAATCAAGGGGGTGTTGGCTAGCGGTACACCGGCAGAAAAGTTGAGTGGTAGAGTGTAACTCGGCGTGCTTGCCAGCAGTGCCTGAGGTTCAAAGGTTTCAGTGAATATTCGTTCTATACAGTTGCGACTTTGACCCAAGTTTAGAGCCACCACACCGATGCGTGATTTTTTATTCTGCTTGAGTTTAGCTTGAGCCCATTTAGCCGCTGCCTGCACTTCTTCCTCAAAGCTTGCCAGGGTCACTTGTTGGCAGCTGCGGTGGTTAATCACAGACGGTTTTATGCCGATCGTCTCGTCGGCAAGTGCCTCTATCAATGCTCTGTGAAGTGGAGGCAACTGCTCAAACGCGTAGAGGTAGATACACTGATGCTGGTTTAATTGATGGCTGTTACCAGCTTTAATAATTGTCTCTATAGCAGACTCAGCGGTGGCAAGGCTTCTTTGTCCTAATACCTGATTAAAGGCTTCGGCCCAGAGTGTGAATACTTTGCCGCTGTCACATTTGTGCTCAGCCAAAGATTCCAACTCGATTTGCCACAGATTTAAGTGTTTTAGCGCACTCTCAGCATTTTGACTCAGTTGTTGGGGGCTGATCAGATCGCAATCAGCAGTTTGCTGTTGAATAACTTTTTGCCAGATGAAACCGCTCTGTGAGGGTGTTATTAGCTGTCTCTGTGCACCTTGGAAGGCACTTGCCTGCAATTGCAGCCAGAGCTGATTAATCCATTCCCCCAGTGACAAAATGTTGGGTGCCAGACCGCTGCCATTCTCCAGTGTCCAGCTTTTCAGCAATGCCCGTTTCAAGCGGCTATTGGGGGTGAGAATAAGCTGCCCAGTTAAAAAGGCTGTGGTGAGTGTGATGGGTTTTTGTGTCGGCATAGGTGGGTCTTATCGCGGGCTGGCAGGATGTCGTTACTATAAGTAGTCTATGCCAAATAGCAATAATGTATCGTATAGTTGCGGTTACTCGGATTGCTAGCTTTTGCACCATTGTATTTGATGTCTACAGGCGTGCTTGCAACTAGGTAATACTGCTGAAATCTGACTAGTTTTACTACTTCAGGCAAGTGGTAGCAGATAAGCTGATAGTACTGCTGCTCATATGGAATGCCGAGGCGTGGTCTAGATTTAGTCCTATACCTGCAGGTATCGACTGTGTTGTAGGTGATATTTTTTTAAAACGTCAAAAAGCTTGTCTACATCGCCGTTTTTGGCGGTAAATAGGCTGCTATTGGCCTCTTTTGAGTCGACCTTTATCTCAGTGCTCTTCAGCAAATATGCAATTCTTCTAGCGATGGCATCTGCCGAGTCGACCAGTGACACCTTGCTGCCGAGGTAATTCTGAATCTCTTCTTTAAGCAGCGGAAAGTGGGTGCAGGCTAAGATTAGCGTATCTATACCGGTGTGCTTGAATGGCTTTAAAATGGACTGCAGCTGAGCCTGTTCAATGGTTTCTCCGCGCAGCTTTCGCTCGGCCAGGTTTACCAATTGGGAGCTGCCAACAGAGGTGACCTGACAATCACTGGCAAAGTCGTTAATAAGCTGTTTGGTATAGCTGCGGCTGACGGTGCCAGGGGTTGCAAGTAGACCGATACGTTTGTTTTGGCTCAGTTGCGCAGCGGGTTTGATCGCCGGCACCACACCTACTACAGGTTGCTCAAAGTGATTGCGGATGTATGGTAAGGCAAGCGTACTGGCACTGTTGCAAGCGATAACAATAATGTCGATGGCCTCTAAATTGCAGGCTGCGCGAAGCACCTTATCGACTCGACCAATGAGCTCTTTCTCACTCTTGGTGCCATACGGGAATGCAGCGTTGTCAGAGCAGTAGCTGATACGACAGGCGGGTAGCTGACGCTGAATTTCGGCGACGATAGTAAGACCGCCAACACCTGAGTCAAACACCAGAATTCTTGCAGGCAGATGAGCGGCGAGGGGCTTGTTATTCATGACTATTGAGTTTGGCGGCGCGGAGGTATTTTTGGTCTTGGCCATTAAAAATGTTGTTGCCGCCCATGTCATAGGCTTTACGGAGGTGCTTACAGGCCAAAATTGGCTGTTTTAATTCGTGCTGACACTCACCTAGGCGCAGCTGAATAAATGGGCTTTGCTGACCGGCGGGACAGTGCAAGGCCGATGTTAAGGACTCGCAGCCCTGCTCAAATTGTTGTAAGCGAAAATAGCAGTCACCAATAGACGATAAAACCCAAGTCGATTCCGGCCAGGATGATTGTGGCTTGGGCAGCTCCAGCCAAGCTTGGTAGAATAGCCGCAGAGCTTCTGAGTAGCGCTGTTGATCGTACTCTCGATAACCGCTGGCGCACAGTGTTCGAACTTTTGACTCGTTGGGGGTGGCATTGACTAAGTGGTTGCCATGGTGGGAGTGCCGATAATTGCTGCTACTATGACTCATGTTGGCGAGGCGTCCGTACCGTTGGTGTTGTTCATATAACAGAAGAGTCCATGTTGTGCGCTGTGTTTAAGTTGGCATAATAACAAGCGCTATTGTAAACAGGGGATAAATCAAAAATATTCTTTACTTGGGGAAATGTAGTGACGTTGGAGTTAGGGCCGTGGTGGCTTTTAGGGGGTTGCAGTTTCATGGTGATTATATGGTTGCTGTATGCCCGTCAAATACAAGCTAAAAATTTGCAAGCCTTGCAAAATGAACTCGCTCTCGAGCGCCAACGGGGGCTGTCACTCGTCAGTGATAACGGGCGTTTGAGCGCGCAGTCAGATGATCAAACGTCTGAGTTTCAGGTGCAACAGTTGCGTTTGGCTGCCACAGAAAAAGCCTATGCGGTGCTCAAAACTCGTGGTGAGAGCGAGAAACAACACTTTTCGCAGCAGTTGCTGACGCTTAAACAGGCAAAAAGTGACATGTCACTGCAGTTTGAAAATTTAGCCGCTAAAATTTTTGATGAGCGCCAACAACGCTCCGATAAACAGAGCCAATCTCTGCTGGCAAGTAGTGTGCAACCACTGCAAGAGCAGCTGCAAGAGTTTCGCCGTCGAGTGGATCATGTCTATGACCGCGAGAACGCCGAGCGCAACAAATTGGCGGGCCAGATTGCCGAGTTACAAGGACAGACATTAAAGATCGGCGAAGATGCGGTCAATCTTGCGCGTGCGCTTAAAGGGGATAATAAAGTTCAGGGCGACTGGGGTGAGGTGATATTGGAACGCTTGTTGGAGGAGTCCGGCATGCAAAAAGGCCGTGAATACGACGTTCAGGTAGCTTTGTGTGACGGCGAGGGGCGCCGCCGTAATCCAGATGTTATTGTGCGCCTGCCCGAGGGACGGGATATAATTATTGATGCCAAAGTGTCGATGCTCGATTATGAACGCTACTGCTCAGCCGCTGAGGGTGTCGGGGCTGATCGTTTCGCAAAAAAGCATTTGGCCTCTATGCGCGCTCATATAAAAGGGTTGAGCCTTAAATCTTACGAGAACCTTGAAGGTGTTCGCAGTCTCGATTTCGTGTTTGTTTTCGTGCCCATAGAGGCAGCATTCATGCTCGCGCTTCAAAAGGATTCGTCACTGTTTCGAGAGGCTTATGAACGGCAGGTTATTCTGGTTAGCCCCACCACACTGATGGCGACGCTGAGAGCAGTGGAGAGTATCTGGCGCTATGAAAAGCAAAATAAGAATGCTGAGAAAATGGCTGTAGAAGCTGGGGGGCTTTACGATCAGTTTGTCTTGCTGCTCGAGTCTTTAGATGAGGTAGGTCGTTACTTAAGTAAGTCACAGCAGGCCTACAATGTGACGTGTAGTCGATTGAGTGATGGGCGCGGAAATTTACTGCGCCGAGTTGAAAAAATAAAGCAGCAGGGCGCCAAAACTAAGCGGGCAATAGCTCAGGATAAATTGGATATGGCCGATTCTATATAGAATTTAGGTCAGTGGTTTAATGAAGTGAGGTGTAGATGTTTTTTATAATTACAGCGGTATTAACGGTTTTTGGACTAGCCGCTTATGCGGGTTATTTGCACTTTCTTTTGCGTAAAAAAGAGCGCCGACAGAGCGCCGCTCAGCTTGAGTTGCAAGAACAGGCAAAAGAGAAACGCGAGCAAGTGAATTCCAGTATTCAAATATTAGCAAAGAGTTGCGGTGTGGATCAGTTGACTTTTACCGAGGCCAGTATTCGCATAAGAGGTTTGTTGAATACTTTGAGTGTGGATGAATCTATTCGGGAAGAATTCTCGGCTTTTTATCAATTGGCTGATGCCACAGCGCATATTCCAGTTTTGGCCGAGTGGAAAAAACTTACCCGTAGCGAGCAAAACAACCTGCAGCGTGAGCGTGAAAAACTGGAACAGCAGCACCGAGAATTTGTGCAGTCTGCGGCCAAGCGAATTCTCGGGCGCAGTTTTTAACTAGGGTCACATCTGCGTTTGTTTTTTCCTCAGTAGCATTCCCGCTTCCATATGGTGTGTGTAAGGGAACTGATCGAACAGGGCAAAGCGCTCTATTTCGTGGCTGTCACTAATGGCTGCTAAGTCGCGCAGCAGGGTTTGCGGATTACACGATATATAAATAATGTTATCGAAGCGCTTGATGATGTTAATAGTGTGTTCATCAACCCCTGCACGAGGCGGGTCCACGAGTACTGTACTGAACTCGTAGCTGTCGAGGTCAATATCTTGTAGGCGTCTAAAACTGCGCACTTTGTCCATTGCTTGGGAGAATTCCTCGCTGGCCATGCGTACAATTTGGGCGTTCTCTACATGATTCAGCTTAAAATTATATTGCGCCGAATTTACCGATGTCTTGGATATCTCGGTCGCTAGTACTTGTTTAAAGTGTCGAGACAGCGGGATGGTAAAGTTTCCGTTACCGCAGTAAAGCTCGAGTAAATCTCCCGTTGAGCCTTTGGTGCAGTCCGCGGCCCAGTCGAGCATCTTTTCGCACACTTTGGCGTTGGGTTGAGTAAAACTAGCTTCGACCTGTTGGTAGTAGAACGTTTCGCCATCGACTTTTAGCGTCTCGGTGACAAAATCCTGACCTAAAACTAGTTTTTGTTTGCGCGAGCGGCCAATAATATCGATACCCAGTCTGGTTTTCACCTGCTCTGCTTCAGTTTTCCAGTCGTCACCCAGTGGCTTGTGATAAATCAGTGTGATGAGTGCTTCACCCTTTAATGTGGTCAGAAATTCGGCGCTGAACAGGCGCTGTCGCAGTAGCTCAGACCGGTTAATTTCAGCCAGCAGGGTCGGCATCAGTTCGTTGATGCGCTCTGCAGCAACGGGAAAATCCTTGATCAGATAGGGTTTTTTGTACTCGCCGGGCGCAAACATGGCATAGCTGGCGCTGTCGCCCTGCTGCCAAATTTTAAATTCGGCGCGCATGCGGTAGTGCTCTCTTGGAGAGTCGTAGATTTCAAGATCGGGCGGGCCATAGTGTTGGAATAGCTCGCGCAGCTGTGTGCTTTTCTGTTCTAGCTGCTGATCGTATTCGTCTGGCTGGGTGGTGTTTAAAGTCATGGCGCTTAGTGTTCTTGAAGAATTGTGCGGATTATAGATACATTGTGCAGGTTTATCTTGGTCTGTATGTACTTGCTGGAGTTTTAGGCACATTGCTCGAAGCGATTCTATACTTAACTTAAATGCGCTGCCGAGGAATTGTCGATGACTTTACTGCGTCGTACTGGCTGGATTTTGGGTTCTGTTGTATCTGTATTTATGTTAATTGGGGTGGTGGCGCTAAGTTATGCATACAGCCAAATACCTAAGTTAGGAGGGCGGGGTGTGGCACCGGTACTGTCGGCTCCGCCGCAGCTGCGTAATCCTTTGCCGGCCTATACCGGTGAACATCCACGACTTTCTGGTAGGCCCGACGATGATTTTGAATTTCCGATTACGCTGGGCAAGCAAGGGCCGGTAATTCCTCTGTTTGCCGGCGATCTACAATACCCCTTTCTCTGCGGTGATGATCAGTCGCGCTACACCGATAGTGGCGAGCGTGAACAGCCGCTGGTCGACAATCAACAGGGCTTGGGTATTCCTATATACGCCCTAAACGATGATGCAATGAAAACTGAGTCGATTGTTGGCTATAGCAAAGATTGTCTGCGAGTAACGCGCGCGGGCTATTATTATAATCGCCTCGGCAGTGCGTATTTTTTTCCGATAGAGGAGGCTGATAACGATATAGCCCGAATAACTGTAGATGGGGTTGAACGGGATTTTATTGTCCGCTTTGAGACGGGCACTATTAATCGTTTTATCTATGCAATTGCGGTTTTGGCTTCGGTCGAGGACAATTTGGCTATGCCCAGCGGTAAACTTTGGAATGGCAAATTGGTGTATCAACTTCGCGGCGGTGTGGGTATCGGGCGGCGGCAAGGTAATTTAAAGCCCAAAGACGTGCTAAAACGAAGGCGCCAGCAATTGTCGGAAGGTTATGCAATAGTCTACTCCACGGCCAATCAAACCAGCAATCACTATAATATCTGGCTAGCCGAAGACACAGCTTTAAGGGTGAAACGGCAGTTTGTAGGCCTTTATGGCAAGCCGCGTTATACGCTGGGTATTGGTGGTTCCGGTGGTGCTATTCAGCAGTATTTGTTTGGTCAAAATAACCCTGGGCTAATCGATGGTGCTGTCGCACTTTATTCCTATCCAGATATGGCCAGTCAAACTATTTATGTTATGGATTGCGAACCTCTTGAGCACTACTTTGAACGCCTAGCATCAGACACCTCTGACTGGGTCGATTGGTCGCGCCGCGCTCAAATTGAAGGGTTGTCTTCAACTGCAAGTGGCTACAACTACTATCAGTGGGCAACGGCGGCGGCAGATTTCTTGAGTGGTCGCAAGTCAAGGGTTCTCAATGGCGGTACCGAGTGTATACGTGGTTGGCGCGGCCTGACTCAGCTTATTCACAATCCGACATTTATTCATTTTCCCGACAGTTTTTCTGCCAGCGTACTCAAGCAATCGCACTGGACGCATTGGGAGGATGTTAAAACGGTGTATGGCGTTGGCGAAAATGGTTATGCCAATTCAACCTGGGATAATCGCGGTGTCCAATATGGTCTCGAGACATTAAAACATGGCCGCATAACTGTAGAGGAGTTTCTTCACCTTAATGCCCGTGTAGGCGGCTGGAAGCCGCCTGCAGAGATGCTGCCAGAGCGCTTGTGGTTTTTGGCTAAAGATTGGTTTTCGGCGGATTTTTCCGCATGGAGTGAGCAAAATCACTATAGCAGTCCAGTTGACGGTGTGGCTCGACGCTCGGAAGGTAACGAATCTGCAATAGCTGGGGCCTTTAATGCTGGTCTGGTGTTCAGTGGTTACATCGATATACCAATTATTGATTTGCGCCATTATCTCGATGATGAGTTGGATATGCACCACAGTTTCGCTTCTTTTTCGAGCCGTTCACGAATGCAAAAAGCTATGGGACAATTCGATAATCAGGTGGTTTGGGTTACTCGAAAACCTCATATGCCAATTGCAGAATCGCTTAATGCACTGGGTCGCTGGATAGAGAATGCCCGCACAGATCCAAGTCTAGATTGGTCCGAGAGCAAACCGGCAGATGTTCTTGATAAGTGCTTCGACGGCGCCGGAAATGTTTTAGCGGCGGGCGACTCTGTTTGGGATGGCGCTTGGAATGGTCTTCCTAGCGGGGCCTGTATGGATATTTATCCAAATAATAAAACCTCACGTGAGATTGCCGGTGGTGCCATCGCTGGGGACTTATTTAAGTGTCAATTACGACCGGTGGAGGCGGCAGTTGCCGGAGGCACTTATGGTGAGATCGATATGTTGCCGCATACATCTCGCTTGCAGTTGATATTTCCACAGGGCGTGTGTGATTACAGTCAGGTTGGATTGGGTGAACCCAGCCGAAGCTGGCGCGAACGCATGTTAGCAAGTGTGCAAAACATGACCGCCGCTGAGCGGAAAATCATGCCAGTAGATACGCCCAAAGCTATTAGTAAGGCATTAGAGGTGACCCGGTTGGCACAGTTACAAAACTAGCCATGAGCACCGAGCTCGGATACTGCATGACATAATGGCAGGTGAATACTGAATAATGTGCCTTTGCCTGGAGTTGAGTTTACCTCGATAGTGCCGTCGTGATGCTCGGTGATAATAAAGTAAGAAACCGATAAGCCCAAACCTGTGCCCTGACCGACTTCTTTGGTGGTGAAAAAGGGTTCAAATATGTGCCGACTTACGGCCTCTGGCATACCGGGGCCGTTATCTAACACTTCGATAAGCAGATTGTCTGTTTCAAGCTGCAGACGCAGAGTTATAGTTGGGTGTGATGGCGCGTCGTAGTCATCGCGATTAAAGGCTTGGCTGGCATTTCTCAAAAGGTTCAAAATTACCTGTTGTAGCTCGGCTGCAGAACCCGGAATAAGAGGTATATTGTCGGTAAACTCTTTGCGAATGTGGGGAGTTTTTACGCCGTCGGGGAGTTTTAGCTCCAGTGTGTTTTCGGCTAAGGCGAGTGTTTGTTCTATTAACTCTCGAATGTTTATATACCTGCGCTCGCGGTTATTACTGCGAGAAAATTCCAACATGTTAGTAACAATTTTAGCGGAGCGTTCTCCAGCGTCACGAATGCCGTCAATAAAGGTAAATATCTCTCGCTCTTTCAAATAATTGTGGATATCGGCTAGTTTAACGCCCAGAGATTCAGCAGTGCTGTCGTTTTTGGCAAGTCCCGGGGTGGTGCGCCTAAGTATATTCTGAACACCGTGCAATATAGCTGATAGCGGGTTGTTGATTTCGTGTGCCATACCGGCGGCTAGCTCTCCCAGAGATAGCATTTTTTCATTTTGTATCATCATATTTTCTACCCGTACGCGCATGGTTACATCGTCTACGCGTATCACTGCGCCCACAATTTCACTCGACACTAAGGGGAATATTGCTAGATCGCTGTATTGAGCATTGCTTCCATGGCCCTGCTGAATATTTTCGTTTATCTGCGGTACTCCCTGGTCAATTGTTGTGGTGATAGATTCATTGGTAATAGGAAGGTCTGGGTAGAGCTTGTTTATGTGCCGACCGAGTGCATTGCGCGTATTAATTCCGGTTGTACTCTCAGCAGCGGCATTCCAGTGTGTCACTGAGCCCTGTTTGGTGACACCTATAAGCACCGATGGCATGGAGTTGATAATACAGTGCAGGTAGTCCTGGGTTTCTCGCAGCAGTTCTTCGGTGATTTCGTGCTTGGCTATTTCGTCGTACAGTTGGTTGTTAATGGATCGAAGCTTGTTGGTACGGTCGACAATACGTTGCTCCAGCTCTATTTTTGAGTGTTTTAACGTTTTTTCGGCGCGTTTGTGTGCCGATCGACTGCGCTGCAAGCCAAGTGTCAAGAGTGTTTGTAGAATGAATAGAGCGCTAATAATAATTAGCAGGGTTTCATTTTTTTCATGGTTGCTTAAAAACTCGCTGCCAGCGTGCGCGAGGTTAGTGGTGCAAGTGCAATAGAGCAGTATGGGTATTAAAAATCGGTGGCGCACTATAGCTCTCCGTATAAGTTTAGTCGTTAAATTAGTCGCCTTAGCCACTAGAATCAACAAAAAGGTTTGACAAGGCGGGTGGGATGAGTAGAATTCGCGGCACTTAACGAGGGGTGGTTAGCTCAGTTGGTAGAGCGGCGCCCTTACAAGGCGTAGGTCACAGGTTCGACCCCTGTACCACCCACCAGTTTTAAGTAGTTAAGCTGTAATATGTGACTGTTTCGAGAGAGACAAATGACTGCCGCGGACCGGTAGTTCAGTTGGTTAGAATGCCGGCCTGTCACGCCGGAGGTCGCGGGTTCGAGTCCCGTCCGGTCCGCCATATTAAATCCAAAAAGGCCCCCTCATCACTGAGGGGGCCTTTTTGGATTTAAGTGTGTGGGTTTGACGGGCGAGAAGTCGCGCTCGGGTTCAGATTGACTAAAGAGTCGTCCGGTC
>CAWVSV010000070.1:0-12410 GCA_963933095.1 uncultured Cellvibrionales bacterium | reverse complement strand
GAGATCTATCGATGGAACATCACTACGATGTAATTGTGATTGGCGGCGGACACGCCGGTACCGAGGCTTGCTTAGCTGCAGCCCGCATGGGTTGTAGCACCCTTTTGATTACTCATAATGTCGATACGCTCGGACAGATGTCGTGTAATCCAGCAATTGGCGGGATCGGTAAAAGCCATCTGGTTAAAGAAATCGACGCTTTAGGTGGCGCGATGGCATTGGCGACCGACAGTAGTGGAATTCAGTTTCGCACTCTAAATGCCCGCAAAGGGCCTGCAGTGCGTGCAACCCGCGCCCAAGCAGACAGAGCCCTGTACAAAGCGGCGATACGCGAAATCTTGGAAAACCAAGAAAACCTGCAAATATTTCAACAGTCAGTAGACGACTTGATCATCGAGGGTGATCAAGTAAAAGGTGTGACTACCCAGATGGGCCTTAAATTTATGGCGAACTCGGTCGTATTGACTGTTGGTACTTTTCTCGCCGGTCAAATTCATATTGGTTTACAGAACTACACTGGCGGGCGCGCGGGTGATCCAGCCTCCATAGGTCTAGCACAGCGTCTTCGCGAGATGAACTTGCGCGTAGAGCGTCTGAAAACAGGTACCCCGCCGCGTGTTGATGCGCGCTCAGTTGATCTAAAAGGTCTACAGGAGCAGTGGGGAGATAAACACCAGCCAATCATGAGTTACATGGGGTCGCGCGAACAGCAGCCGCGCCAAGTGTGCTGCTGGATTACTCACACCAATCTGAAAACCCACGATATTATTCGCGCCGGCCTCGACCGATCACCGATGTACACCGGTGTTATCGAGGGGGTGGGACCACGATACTGCCCATCGATAGAAGACAAGATCCATCGTTTTGCCGATAAAGACTCGCATCAGGTATTTGTCGAGCCGGAGGGTTTGACTACAAACGAACTCTATCCCAATGGCATTTCCACCAGCCTACCGTTTGATGTGCAGATTAATTTGGTGCGCTCGATGAAGGGGTTTGAAAACGCCCATATCACCAGGCCTGGATACGCTATCGAATACGATTTTTTCAATCCGCAGGATTTAAAATACAACTTAGAGACAAAAGCCATTAACGGCTTGTTCTTTGCTGGTCAAATCAATGGTACCACCGGCTACGAAGAGGCCGGTGCGCAGGGCTTACTGGCTGGAGCCAATGCCGCACTTAGCGCTCAGGGCAAAGAGGGTTGGTGCCCGCGTCGCGACGAGGCCTACATCGGCGTACTTGTCGACGATTTGATCACTATGGGTACGCGCGAGCCGTATCGCATGTTTACCAGTCGCGCCGAGTATCGTTTGCTACTGCGTGAAGACAATGCAGATTTGCGCCTGACCGAAAAAGGCCGTGAATTGGGTTTGGTTAACGATACGCGCTGGTCTGCTTTTTGTGAAAAGCGGGAGGCTATAGCGCTGGAAAATCAGCGTCTGAAAGAAACCTGGATTCAGGCTAAGTCACCTGAAGCCGATCAACTGCAAGATAAATTAAAATCACCGCTTAGTCGTGAAGCTTCCCTGTATGACCTGCTTAAACGACCTGAATTAGAGTACGCCGATTTGGGCGCGCTCAAAGGTGAGCCCGAAACCGGGCCTGTTGCCGAGCGAGTGGCGGAGCAAGTGCAGATCGATGCCAAGTATTCGGGCTATATCGCTCGACAGCAGGAAGATATCGATCGTTTGCGCGCGCACGAGAACACCGGTATACCGTCAGAATTTGATTACCTATCGGTTGAGGGGCTCTCCAACGAGCTTAAGCAAAAATTATCTGAGGCTAAACCACAAACCCTGGCGCGGGCCTCGCGCATTCCTGGTGTGACCCCTGCAGCCGTGTCGCTGTTGATGGTGTACTTGAAAAAACGTGGCCTGTTGCGCAAGTCTCAGCAAAATGGTTTTAATCAAAAAACTCAGGAATCGTCGTAATGGCATCTCGACAAGACTTACAGCGTCAACTGGAAAAGGGTGTCAGCCAATTAAAATTAGATGTGAGCGCAGAAAAGCTATCGCAACTGCTCGATTACATTGAGCTCTTCGACAAATGGAACCGCGCTTACAATTTGTCGGCTGTGCGCGAAATTAGCGAGATGGTGTCGCGTCATCTGCTCGATTCACTGGCGGTGATGACTCATGTCGAAGAATACTTTGCTACTACCAATGCCGAACGCTTTATCGATGTTGGCACCGGTGGTGGTCTGCCGGGAATTCCATTGGCAATATTTTTCCCTAAAAAGTCTTTCACTCTGCTGGATTCAAACGGTAAGAAAACACGCTTTTTGTTTCAGGTGAAAACCTCATTGAAGCTAAAAAATGTGACCATTGAGCATAATCGTGTCGAAAAATTCCAGCCTAGTGAGTTATTCGACGGAGTAATTAGTCGCGCTTTTGCCAACCTCAAAGACATGACCGATGGTTGCGCTCACTTGTTGAAGCCGAACAGATACTTTTGGGCCATGAAGGGGGTCTATCCTCTGGATGAGTTGGCAGCGGTGGAAAAAAACTATACTGTCGCATCCTCGCATCGCTTACTGGTGCCCAATTGCGATGGCGAAAGGCATTTACTGCTGCTTGAACCGACTAACGCTTAGATTAAGAGAGGCTTGTTTTGAGTAAAATATACGCGATAGCCAATCAGAAGGGTGGTGTCGGTAAGACGACTTCCTGCGTTAATTTGGCTGCATCTTTGGTGGCGACTAAAAAACGCGTGCTGTTGGTGGATCTCGACCCGCAGGGCAACGCCACAATGGGTAGTGGTATCGATAAAAATGAGCTCGAGTTGTCGGTTTACGATCTACTCACCGGGCGCGCTAAGCCCGCCGAGTGCATGGTTCTGTCTGAGTCTGGTCAGTATCAAGTGCTGCCATCGAATGGTGACTTGACCGCCGCCGAAGTTGAAATGTTGAACCTTGAGCACAAAGAACACCGACTCGACAAAGCGCTGAAAATACTCGAGCCGCAATTCGATTACATTCTGATCGATTGCCCGCCGTCGCTAAACATGCTGACGCTAAACGGTTTAACCGCCTGTGATGGGGTGATTGTGCCTATGCAGTGCGAGTACTATGCACTGGAAGGATTGTCGGCCCTGATCGGTACTATCGAGCAGGTGCGTGCAGTGCTTAACCCTAGCCTGAAGATCGAAGGTATTTTGCGCACCATGTACGATCCGCGCAGCAGTTTGACCAAAGATGTATCAGAACAGTTGACCGAACATTTTGGTGATCGAGTTTATCGCACCTGTATTCCACGCAACATACGTTTGGCCGAAGCGCCGAGTTATGGACTGCCAGCTCTGGCCTATGACAAACAATCCAAAGGTGCACTGGCCTATTTGGCGTTGGCGGGAGAATTTATCCGCCGCAACGAAGCTAATCAAAAAGCAGAGCTGCAAGCTGCAAGTTAATTTTAGGGCATCGTTTCAGGTGTTTCGCGAACAAAAATAAGGTTTGAAAGGACATGGCGTTAAAACGCAAAGGCGGCTTGGGTAAGGGATTAGGCGCACTCATTGATGGTGGCGTTGCTATTGGCAGAGCGTCGTCGGAAACTACCGGACAGGCATTGGACGGTAAGCTAGCTGAATTGCCGGTCGAGTTTATGCAGCGCGGTAAATACCAGCCGCGCCGCGACATGCATCCTGAAGCTCTGGAAGAGTTGGCTGAGTCAATTAAGGCTCAAGGTGTCATGCAGCCAATAGTCGTTCGCCCTATTAGCGATGCCGATAATGCTGAACAGCGCTATGAAATTATCGCCGGTGAGCGTCGCTGGCGAGCCACTCAGTTGGCGGGTCTAGATAAAATTCCGGCGATGATCCGCGATGTATCTGACGAAGCCGCCATTGCTATGGCGCTGATTGAGAATATTCAGCGTGAAGACCTCAACCCTATCGAAGAAGCTGCTGCGCTTAAACGCCTGCAGGATGAGTTTGACTTAACCCATGCCGAGGTAGCACAGGCCGTGGGTAAGTCGCGGACTACCGTGACAAATTTATTGCGTCTGATGTCACTGGAAGAGGAAGTAAAAAAACTACTTGAACACGGCGATCTGGAGATGGGCCATGCTCGCTGCATGTTGACCCTAGATAGCCCAGAACAGCGCAATGTTGCCCGCCAAGTGGTTTCCAAAGGTTTGTCTGTGCGTCAGACAGAGGCACTGGTGCGCCGATTACAGCAACAGCTGACCAACCCTGAACCGGAAACTAAAATTAGCCCCGATATTAAAAAATTGGAAGACGGTCTAGCTGACAAGGTTGGTGTTCCAGTGCAGCTACAACATGGCGCCAAGGGCAAAGGCAAGCTGACGTTTAAGTACAATTCCCTCGATGAACTCGACGGTATTCTGGCCCACCTTAACTACAAAGCTTGATCAAAATCATTCTCGCCCGATAAAAACGCCCCTTGTGGGCGTTTTTGCCAATTGAACCCTCCTCCTTAAACCCCTATAATGCTGTCGCCTTTTTGTGTGTCCAATACGGATACGTAGTTTGGTTGCTTGGATTCGGGAGTCGACATAGTGGTTAGCATCAAAAGACCCCCGGTTTATCAAATAACGCTCTGGCAGTTGTCATTCTTGTTGGCGCTGGGACTGGGGTTGAGTTTATTTGATGGGCGCCTGGCATTGGCAGCTCTGGCCGGTGGGTTGATTCAAATAATCCCCAGTGCTTATTTTTCACTGCTGGCCTTCCGCTATCGTGGTGCCCGTGCAAGTTACTCAATTGTGCGGTCGTTTTATCGCGGTGAGGTGGGAAAATATGTAATGACTTTGGTCGGTTTTGCCGCGGTATTTAGTGTTTTCGGCAAGCAGTTACAGGCTGAGTATGGCGGCGTGGTGTTTGTGTCCTATGCTGTCATGCTGCTAGTACAATTTTGGGCAACACCTCGAGTGTTGCAACCGCAAAAGAAAAAGCCGTAGACAAGAATATACAGACGTTGGCCTGAAGAGAAATCGTAAAGGCGGGCGAATAAAAAGTTTAAACCTTAAAAACCTAAAAACTTAGTAGAGATCAATTATGGCAGGCGATTCAACTGGATATATCCAGCACCACTTGCAGAACATGGCCTACGGCGAATTGCCGGCGGGTTATGAGCGTCACAATGCTGACGGTACTGTAAGTGTTTTAGCTGAAGATACATGGACATTGGCTCATTCATCTGCAGAAGCGGCAGATATGGGTTTTTGGGCTGTTCACCTAGATTCTCTTGGGTGGTCGATTGGCCTAGGTTTGATCTTCTCACTTTTGTTTTATCGTGTAGCTAAAAACGCTACTGCTGGTGTTCCAAGTGGTATTCAAAGTTTTGTTGAGCTGCTAGTAAGTTTTATCGACGGCGTTGTTAAAGACATTTTTCATCATAAAAACCGTATGATTGCCCCTATGGGTCTAACCATTTTCTGTTGGGTTTTCATGATGAACTTGATGGACTTGGTGCCCGTAGATTGGTTGCCAATGGCAGCGCAAAAAATCTCTGGCAACGAGCATTTATTCTTTAAAGTGGTTCCAACCACTGATGTGAACATCACTTTGGGCATGGCATTCACCGTATTCGCCTTTATGATTTTTTTCAGCATCCAGCAAAAGGGGCTAATTGGTTTTATCAAAGAATTGACCATGCACCCTTTCCACTCGGGTAAGTGGTACATCGACTTCACTATCTTGATTTGGGTTAACTTAATTCTTGAAGTGGTTGCCTTGATTTCTAAGCCTATTTCACTGGGCTTGCGTTTGTTTGGCAACCTTTACGCCGGTGAAATGATCTTTATCTTATTTGGTGTGATGTTGGGTTCTGGTTTGGTTTTGGGTACTGCGGGCGTATTCCTGCACCTGGGCTGGGCAATATTCCACATCCTAGTAATTACCTTGCAAGCATTTGTTTTCATGGTGTTGACCACGGTTTATATGGCCATGGCACACGATGTAGACGAGGAACACTAAGCGACTGTTCAGTTGCGTCAGTTTAGCTGACGCAAAATAACGGTCTCTAAGTAAACGAAGTAATAGAAAACTTAACTTTAAACTTTTAACTTAAAAAACTCTCTGGAGAGATAAAATGGAAGCACTTGGTCTAGTTTACGTAGCGGCTGCACTGTTGATCGGTTTGGGCGCACTGGGTACTGCAATTGGTTTTGGTACTTTGGGTGGTAAGTTGCTTGAAGGTTCTGCTCGTCAGCCAGAGCAAGGTCCAGCACTACAGGGCAAAATGTTCCTAATGGCCGGCCTTTTGGATGCTGTTCCAATGATCGGTGTTGGTATTGGCATGTACTTGATCTTCGTTGTTGCTCCAAGCTTGGTTTAATTAATACTCTTCGCTTTTAGCTAAACTTTAACTTAAGCAAGGGGTGTTGATATGAATATCAACCTGACTCTCATCGGTCAAATGATCTCGTTCGGACTATTTATTTGGTTCTGTACGAAGTTTGTATGGCCTGCTCTGATTTCTGTAATGGAAGAGCGTGAGAAGAAAATAGCCGATGGTCTTGAAGCCGCTGATCGCGCCGACAAAGATCTCGAGTTGGCTAAGCACAAGGCTGGCGAGCAACTTCGCGAAGCAAAGGCTAACGCCGCTGCTATCGTTGATGCTGCCAATAAGCGTTCGGCACAAATTGTTGACGAAGCCAAAGATAAGGCCCGCGACGAAGGTTATCGCCTTCTGACTGCGGCCCAAGCTGAAATCGAACTGGAATCAAACCGCGCGAAAGAAGAGTTGCGTGGCAAAGTTTCTGCTTTGGCATTAGCGGGTGCTGAGAAAATTCTCGGCGCGTCAATCGATGAAAGTGCCAACAGTGAGTTGGTTAGTAAACTCGCTGCTGAGCTATAAGCGGAGGTTACGATGGCTGAACTAACGACCTTAGCCCGTCCTTACGCGAAAGCCGCTTTTGATTTTGCCAACAGCGCAAATACTTTAGACCAATGGTCTGAAATGTTGGCGCTGGCTGGAGCTGTTTCTAACAGTTCCGGCATTAATAAATTGTTGGGCTCACCAACGCTGACTACAGAACAAAAAGGCGCAGCCTTTATTGAAATCTGTGGTGATATGCTGAACGAGCAAGCCGGCAATTTTATTAAGATATTGGCTGAAAATAAGCGTTTCGAACTACTGCCGTCTATTTCGCAGTTGTTTGAAGCTTTCAAGGCTCAAAAAGAAAAATCTGTTGATGTTGAGTTACAAAGTGCATTTGAACTCTCCACTTCAGTACAAGAACAGTTGGCGAAAGCATTGAGTGTAAAGCTGGACCGCGAAGTAAATGTGACAGGCATTGTAGATAAAAGCCTGATCGGTGGCGTAGTGATTCGCGCCGGTGACACAGTAATTGACGGTTCCGTGAAAGGCCATTTGGCCAAGCTCGCCGAAGCCATGAACTCCTAATCCTGAGCTCATTGAAGTAACAGGATATTGAGGAAACTAGCATGCAGCAATTGAATCCCGCTGAAATTAGCGACATTATCAAGCAGCGCATCGATAACTTCGACGTTGCTACAGAAGCACAGAACGAAGGTACTGTTGTTTCTGTAACCGACGGTATTATCCGTATCCACGGTCTAGCCGACGCTATGTACGGCGAAATGATCGAGTTTACCGGTGGTGTTTACGGTATGGCTCTGAACTTAGAGCAAGACTCTGTTGGTGCAGTAGTCTTGGGTGACTATCAGGGTATTGCCGAAGGGCAAACCTGTAAGTGTACTGGCCGTATTCTTGAAGTACCGGTAGGTCCGGAACTGCAAGGTCGCGTTGTCGATGCACTGGGTCTTCCTATCGACGGTAAAGGCCCGGTAGGCGCCAAACTTACCGACGCTATCGAAAAAGTAGCACCGGGCGTAATTGAGCGTCAAAGTGTTGATCAGCCAGTTCAGCTTGGCCTGAAAGCTATCGATACTATGGTTCCTGTTGGTCGTGGTCAGCGTGAGCTGATCATTGGTGACCGTCAGACTGGTAAAACAGCAATCGCCGTTGATGCAATCATCAACCAGAAAGGCACAGGCGTTAAATGCGTCTATGTTGCGATTGGCCAAAAAGCATCTTCTATTGCCGCCGTTGTGCGCAAGTTAGAAGAGCACGGCGCTATGGACCACACTATTATTGTTGCCGCTACCGCGTCTGATCCTGCAGCAATGCAGTTTTTGGCACCGTTTGCCGGCACCACCATGGGTGAGTACTACCGCGATCGCGGTGAAGACGCACTGATTATCTTTGATGATTTGACTAAGCAGGCTTGGGCCTATCGTCAAATTTCATTGCTGTTGCGTCGTCCACCGGGCCGTGAAGCCTACCCTGGTGACGTATTCTATTTGCACTCTCGTCTACTGGAACGCGCTTCTCGTGTAAACGTAGCTTACGTTGAGAAGTTCACCAACGGTGAAGTGAAAGGTAAAACCGGTTCTTTAACTGCGCTGCCTATCATTGAAACCCAAGACGGTGATGTTTCTGCATTCGTACCAACCAACGTGATCTCGATCACCGATGGTCAGATCTTCCTTGAGACTGACATGTTCAACGCCGGCATCCGTCCTGCAATGAACGCCGGTATCTCGGTATCTCGTGTTGGTGGTGCAGCCCAGACTAAAGTTGTGAAGAAATTGTCCGGTGGTATTCGTACCGCTCTTGCTCAGTACCGTGAGCTGGCAGCTTTCTCTCAGTTTGCATCTGATCTGGATGAAGCAACTAAAGCACAGCTTGACCAAGGTGCGCGCGTAACTGAACTGATGAAGCAAAAGCAGTACTCTCCACTGAGTGTTGCTGAGCTGGCTATCGTAGTTTACGCCGCCAACGAAGGTCATCTGAACGAGGTTGAACTTGCCAAGATTGGTGACTTCGAAGCTGCCCTGCTTTCTTACATGAACAGCGAAAACGCTGATCTGATGGCGAAAGTTAATGAATCCGGTGATTACAACGATGAAATCGCCAGTGGATTTAAAGCGGCACTTGAGAAGTTCAAGTCTACGCAAACTTGGTAATCACAAACATTTAACGCCTTAGGGTAATAAATGGGAGGAAGCACGCTTCCTCCAGTGATTGAAAGTCAACCGATTCTGTTTAGAGGCTGGTATGGCAAGCGGAAAAGAAATTCGTACTCAAATTACGAGTATTAAAAGTACGCAAAAGATTACCAGCGCCATGGAAATGGTTGCTGCTAGTAAAATGCGTAAAGCACAAGACCGCATGCAACTCGGTAAGCCTTACGCCAAGCGTATACGCTCGGTAGTAGGACATATTGCTAACGCAGCACCAGAGTACAAGCATATATTTATGCTTGAGCGCGAAGTAAAACGCGTGGGTTATATTCTGGTGTCTACCGACCGCGGTTTGTGTGGTGGATTAAACACCAACCTGTTCAAGGCTGGTATTAAGTCCATGAAAGAATGGGCTGATCAAGAGGTCGAAATTGACCTTTGTTTGATTGGAGCTAAAGCTGGAGCATTTTTCAAAAGTTACGGTGGCAATGTAGTTGCCTCTGTACGAGACCTCGGTGAAACACCGAGCGTGGCCGATTTGATCGGCAGCGTAAAGGTCATGTTGGATGCTTACGCAGAAGGCAAAATCGACAAGATTTATTTAGTGGGCAATGAATTCGTTAACACGATGACGCAAAACCCACATGTAGATCAGTTGTTGCCTTTGCTGGCCGATGACAACGAGAAGCTCAAGCACGCTTGGGATTATCTCTATGAACCAGAAGCTTGCGACTTACTAGATGGTCTGCTGACTCGTTACATTGAGTCGCAGGTTTATCAAGCCGTAGTAGAAAATGGTTCTTGTGAGCAGGCGGCGCGTATGTTGGCAATGAAATCTGCCACCGACAACGCCGGCGATATGATCGACGACTTGCAACTGGTTTATAACAAAGCCAGACAGGCCGCGATTACCCAAGAATTGTCTGAGATCGTAAGTGGTGCCTCGGCCGTATAAGGCCTGCATACACAGCGATTGAAGAGCTGAGCTGACGCTTGAACAGATTTAACGTTGAGTGTTTGAACTAAATTTTGGTTTTAATGAGGAACCGAAAATGAGTAGCGGACGTATCGTACAAATTATTGGCGCCGTGATCGACGTGGAATTTCCACGCGATGCCGTGCCAAAGGTCTATGACGCCCTAACTGTTAGCAGTAAAGGTCTTACCCTTGAAGTTCAGCAACAGCTGGGTGACGGTGTAGTGCGTGCAATTGCCATGGGTTCATCCGAGGGCGTAAGCCGCGGACTTGAAGTTGTTAACTCCAATGCTCCAATTTCTGTACCTGTTGGTATCGAAACTTTGGGTCGCATTATGGATGTTCTCGGCAACCCAATCGATGAATGTGGCGCGATCGGTGAAAAGGCTCGTATGCCTATTCACCGTAAAGCCCCAGCCTACGACGAGCTTTCTGCCTCTAGCGATTTGCTAGAAACCGGCATCAAAGTTATCGACCTTGTTTGCCCATTCGCTAAGGGTGGTAAAGTTGGTCTGTTCGGTGGTGCCGGTGTTGGTAAAACCGTAAACATGATGGAACTCATCAACAACATCGCACTACAGCACTCCGGTCTGTCAGTATTTGCCGGTGTGGGTGAGCGAACTCGTGAAGGTAACGATTTCTACCATGAGATGCAGGAAGCTGGCGTTGTAAACGTCGAGACTCCTACCGACTCTAAAGTAGCAATGGTTTACGGTCAGATGAACGAGCCACCGGGTAACCGTTTGCGCGTAGCATTGACTGGCCTCACTATGGCTGAAAAATTCCGTGACGAAGGTAAAGACGTACTGTTGTTTGTTGACAACATCTACCGTTACACCTTAGCTGGAACCGAAGTATCTGCACTGTTGGGCCGTATGCCTTCAGCGGTAGGTTACCAGCCAACGTTGGCAGAAGAGATGGGTGCTCTACAAGAGCGTATTACCTCTACTAAGTCTGGATCAATCACCTCAATCCAAGCGGTATACGTACCTGCGGATGACTTGAGTGATCCGGCTCCCGCCACTACCTTTGCTCACTTGGATTCAACCGTAGTATTGAGCCGTGACATTGCCGCTAAGGGTATTTACCCAGCGATCGATCCACTGGATTCAAGCTCACGTCAGTTGGATCCATTGATCATTGGCGAAGAGCATTACGCGATCGCCCGTGGTGTGCAAACTGTTCTTCAGCGTTACAAAGAGCTGAAAGACATTATTGCCATCTTAGGTATGGACGAGCTGTCTGAAGAAGACAAGCAGTCTGTAACTCGCGCGCGTAAAATTGAGCGCTTCTTGTCTCAGCCTTTCCACGTAGCTGAAGTATTTACCGGATCTCCTGGTAAGTACGTATCCCTGAAAGATACCCTTGCCGGTTTCACAGGGCTGCTAGCAGGTGATTACGATCACATGCCAGAGCAGGCGTTCTACATGGTTGGCGGTATCGACGAAGCCATCGAGAAAGCCAAGAAAATGTAATCGGCTGACCTGTGTATAACTCTGTTATACACAGGTCTCGATGCTCATTGCTCTAAAGGCAAAAGGTGAGAGGCAACAATTATGGCTATGACAGTCCACTGTGACATCGTCAGTGCAGAGGAAGAAATTTTCTCTGGCCTGGTCGAAATGGTTATTGCCGCCGGTACCGAAGGTGATGTAGGTGTGGCTTATGGCCACGCACCGCTGCTAACTAGTTTGCAGCCGGGTCCAATTCGCGTCATTAAGCAAAATGGCGAAGAAGAAGTCTACTACGTCTCGGGCGGATTTTTGGAAGTACAGCCGTACGCGGTTACTGTACTGGCTGATACCGCCTTGCGTGCCGACGATATGGATGAAGCCGCAGCGCTTGATGCCAAGAAAGATGCTGAGAAGAGAATGCAGGACCAGTCGACAGAATTCGACTACGCCAGTGCAGCTACTCAGTTGGCAGAAGCCGCCGCGCAATTGCGTACGCTACAAGCTATACGCAAAAGAACAGGTAAGTAATTTTACGAAAGTGAAATGATTATCTAATAAAAAGGGGTGGCAGAAATGCCGCCCCTTTTTTATGTATAGAATGTACAGGTCGATGAATACTCGATGTAACATCGACACTTTCCACATCTATGTGGGTCGGATGTCGCGAGAATCAGGAACGCGCTAGTGGCAATGTTAAGATGTAATGCGGTACTCATTATAACTAGAAGCTAAACGGGAAGTGCGAGCCTAAATACGCACTTCCCGTTTAGCTTTTTCAAAGGATTAAAAAATGCTCGATATCGTTGTTCTTGCGGCCGGTAAAGGCACGCGCATGAAGTCTGATCTCCCTAAGGTGCTGCACACCATTGCCGGTAAATCTATGCTTTCACATGTGCTAGATACCGCACGCAATGTCGGTGCTGACAACCTCAATGTGGTTATTGGTCACGGCTCTGAATTAGTTCAGCAAACCGTTGCCGCTGATGATGTGCATTTTGTTATGCAAACCGAGCAGTTAGGCACCGGCCATGC
>CAWVSV010000069.1:0-12456 GCA_963933095.1 uncultured Cellvibrionales bacterium | reverse complement strand
ACTTCAGGTGCTGTAGTTTCTGTAGTTTCTGGAGCTACTTTAGCGACTTTAGTTTTAGTGGTTACTGCAGCTACCGGAGCCACTTCAACGACTTTAGTTTCTGCGATTACTTCAGCGGCTGTAGTTTCAGTAATTACTTCAGCTACTTTAGTTGTTGGAGCTACTTTTTTAACAGTTTGAGTTTCAACGCTCACCTCAGCGACTTCAGGTGCTGGGGCTGTTTCAGTGTCTAGTCCAATCTCAGGAGCTGCTTCGGCTAAAGTACCGGCAGTGACTTCAGTTTTAACCGCTAAAGTTTTAGTAGCAACTTCATCATTTTCTTTTTCCTGATTTGAGGAGGGATCAGCATTGACAGCCTGATGTTCCTTAATATCAATGGCAGCGCTGACCTGCTCGTTAAGTGAATCGGCATCAGGACTGAATGGCTGAATTGGCGTACTTATTTCTTCACTGCTCTTTTCGTCGCGATCTCGACGGTTGCGTCTACGCTGTTGCGGGCGTGCTCGTTTTCCAGCTGGGCGCTTAGCGGGGCTGTCATCAGATGGAACTTCACGTTTTTCTTTTTGCTCCGGTTTAATCTCGCGAAGCTTACCGTCGTGGCTGCGAGGAGCGGTTTCGTTGCCGGTGTCCTCACGCAGCTTGCGCTCGAAGCTACGGGGGGTGCCTTCACTACGTTTGTCATCACGATGCGAGCTTTCGCTTCGATTATTGCGGTTACGCGTTTCATTTTCACGACTTTTGTCGCGATTTTCGCTGTCGCGATTATTGCTACGATTTTCGTTGCGGTTGCGTGGTTCTCGTTTTTCACTGCGCTTGCTGCTGTCATTATCGCGGCGACGACCATCGCGACGACGGCTGTTGTCACGATTGCGGCTACGATTGTTGCGAGCACTACTGTCGCGGTTACGAGAACTACCTTTGCCCTGGCTTTTCTTCTCTCCTTTTTGAAAAAGTGCGAAAAAAGCCGTTAGTAACTTACTTATTAGGCTTTCCGTGTCTGATTTGGCTGGAGTTGCCTCGGGTGCTGGAGCTCGTTGCGAAGGTGTAATGGTATCTACAGCGGGTTTCGGTACGGGTTTAGGTTCAACTTTTTTGGCCTTCAGCTCTTCTAATGCACACTCTTCGGTCGAGGTGATCTTGTAGCTGGTTTCCAGGTTGCAGTCGTCGTCATCTCGCAGGCGTTGGACTTCAAAATGCGGTGTTACCATCTCGCTGCTGGGCACGATTACAACGCGAGTACGGTTGCGCTGTTCTATACCAGAGATGGTTTTACGCTTCTCGTTCAATAGGTAGGTAGCCACAGGAATAGGGCAGATGGCTCGTATTTCGGTGCTGCGATCTTTTTGAGCCTCTTCTTCAAGAAGGCGGATAATTGATAATGAAATAGATTTAGTGCCGCGAATCGTCCCTTGGCCGCTGCAGCGCGGGCAAACCTTGGATGTGGTTTCACCTAGTGATGGGCGCAGGCGTTGACGAGACATTTCGAGCAAGCCGAAGCGAGATATCTTACCGACCTGAACGCGAGCACGATCGATAGCGAGGGCGTCGCGCATGCGATTTTCTACGTCGCGCTGGTTGCGAACTGGCTGCATATCAATGAAGTCGATCACCACCAAGCCGCCCATATCGCGAAGGCGCAGTTGACGGGCGATTTCATCGGCCGCTTCTAAGTTGGTCTGCACCGCGGTCTCTTCGATGTTGCGGCCCTTGGTGGCCCGAGAAGAGTTGATGTCAATAGAGATCAGAGCTTCGGTCACATCTATAACGATGGATCCGCCCGAGGGGAGCTTAACTTCGCGTTCGTAAGCTGTCTCAATTTGACCTTCAATCTGGTAACGATTGAAGAGCGGGATATCGTCTTCGTAAAGTTTTATCTTGCTGTGATAGCTGGGCATTACTTGGTGGATAAAAGCCAGTACCAGATCGAATGTTTCCTGGTTGTCGACTATTACTTCGCCGACATCTTGGCGCAGATAGTCGCGTATAGCGCGAATAACGACGTTACTTTCTTGGAATAAAAATTCAGGTGCGGTATGGCTGGCAGCGGCAGTATCGATTGATTGCCACAATTGCACCAGATAAGCCAAGTCCCACTGCAGTTCTTCTGCGCTTCGGCCAACTCCTGCTGTGCGTACAATAACCCCCATTCCTTTGGGGACCTCGATTTTGCTCAGTGCTTCGCGTAGCTCGGCTCGCTCCTCGCCTTCGATGCGGCGAGAGATGCCACCAGCGCGAGGATTGTTTGGCATAAGTACCAGATAGCGACCAGCCAAGCTGACAAAGGTGGTGAGGGCGGCTCCTTTATTGCCGCGCTCTTCTTTGTCAACTTGAACGATGACTTCTTGGCCTTCTTTAAGGACGTCTTTTATTTTGACGCGGCCTTCAGAATCGTTAGGCTGCTTGCTGAAATACTCACGGGATATTTCTTTCAGCGGCAAAAAACCGTGACGATCAGCGCCATAATCGACAAATGCCGCTTCAAGGCTGGGCTCGACTCGGGTGATGCGCCCCTTATAAATGTTGGCTTTTTTCTGCTCGCGGGTGCGATTTTCAATGTCTAAGTCGTACAAACGCTGGCCGTCAACCAGGGCGACTCGCAACTCTTCGGGTTGAGTTGCGTTTATTAGCATTCTTTTCATGCGTTACCTAAATAGTTGTATGTTTGGGCTCGCCCAAACACCATACTTTGGTCCACGCTGTGTTTCTGTTTACAGCCTGTTTGGCCTACGCGCTTCATCCTGCTCGTGTAGGTGGCTATGGATACAGAATAAATACAAAAATCTACCCGTAATTGGCTTTTCGGCTTTTTGCGGGTAGAGGCTATATGGCCTTGCTTGCTTTACCTGTTTCCATGTAACTCATTTAGTGGGTAGAAAGTCCTTTTTCTACGCTGGGTATCGCTGGTACTGCCTCGGGGTTGTCACGAGGGGGGATTTCAGGTGAAGGCCGGTTATTTCTGGCTGCTGAAAATCCTCTTTTCCCTATTACAATACTACTCAGTTGATTAGGCCACTGCGTTAAGAGTCTTACAAAAACTGTCAGTGTTTCGCTAAATATGGCGCTTGAATTCGCCTTACTTTGGTGGAAATCATTGTTGCGAAGAATACCTGGCAACAATGATGTCTCCGTTCATTAAAATTTTTAATATAAGAACACATGCCGCTTTACGGGCCTTGCCTTGAGCGTATAAAACGCTGGGCTATGAGCTCTATATGTATGTTCGTCAGCGGTATTTTCTTGTGGTCGGCCTGTGTAAAGCTAGCGCTCAACGTTTGCGCAACCCGAAAACCAGCCTGATTCGACCTTAGTAATATAGCAAACAAAGCTAAGCCCTTCAATTTAAAAGAAAATTACTTCTCTCAGCTGTTATTATGGCGCCATGAGTGATGAATCAGAAAAAAAACCAAAAGTAGAATTTGTTGACATTAGTGCTGATGAGGCCGGCCAGAGGGTGGATAATTTCCTTCTTGCCAAACTGAAAGGGGTTCCTCGATCTAAGATTTATCGAATTGTCCGTAAGGGTGAGGTGCGCGTTAATAAGGGGCGAGTTAAGCCTGAGTATAAGCTCCAGCCTGGCGATCGGGTGCGAGTGCCTCCGGTGAGTGTGCCAGAGCGTGGGCCTCAGGCTCTGGCGGGTCCATCGCTTTTGCGCTTGCTGGAAGGGGCGGTTATATTTGAAAATGATGCCCTGCTAGTAATCAATAAGCCTTCCGGGCTTGCGGTTCACGGGGGTAGCGGCATTACCCTTGGATTGATTGAGTCTCTGCGTCAATCTCGCCCAGAGGCGAGATTTCTCGAGCTGATTCACCGCATTGATAGAGATACCTCGGGCTGCATAATGATTGCAAAAAAGCGCAGTATGTTGCGCTATATGCAACAGTCTTTGCGTGAGAAATCGTTACGCGAGCATACGGGTGGAGCTGCTAGTGGCGGTATCGAAAAGGTTTACTGGGCTTTGGTCGATGGTGCCTGGCCTAAGCGAAAGAAGAAGATCGATTTGCCGCTTAAAAAGATTGAGCTTCCTAGTGGTGAAAATATGGTTAGGATTGACGCCTCTGGCAAGCCGTCTTTAACGCATTTTTCTGTGCTGACACTCTATTCTTGCTGCACCTTAATAGAGGCTCGGCCGATAACGGGGCGGACGCATCAAATTCGTGTGCATGCACAGCATGTTGGTCACAGTTTAATAGGTGATGTCAAATACGGCTTGGACAGTGTAAATGCAAGTATGAAGGTGCGCGGCTTTAAGCGTTTGTTTTTGCATGCTGCCAAATTGCGGTTTAAGCTACCTGACGAAGATTCCGTGACTGAAGTTGTTGCCCCTTTGCCGGATGATTTAAAACGATCGCTGGCGAGCTTAGCAGGGCCTTAATTAGAATTTTTTGATATTGCTACAAGAGGTTTCTTTTTAGGTGTTGTTTATATTTGATTGGGATGGAACGCTTAGTGATTCTACTGAGAAAATAATCACATGTATGAAGCGGGCAGCAGTGAAATTGCATTTACCCATGTTGGCTGATACAGAGATTCGAGAGATTATTGGTCTCGGATTACCTGAGGCAATTGCACAGATTTACCCGTCTGCGTCACCGCGCGATCGCGCAGCGCTGGGCGTTGAGTATGGGCGCCAATTTACAATGGCAGATCAACAGCCGTCAGCATTTTATCCGCAGGTGCTTGAAACCCTGCGGGCATTGCGTAGCAGCGGTCACCAATTGAGTGTGGCGACAGGTAAGAGTCGCCGTGGTCTCGATCGTGTGCTTAGAACATTGCAGTTAAGTGACTTTTTTGACGCGACTCGCTGTGCAGATGAAACCGTATCAAAGCCAGACCCTAAAATGCTGCACGAACTGTTGCGTTATTTTAGGTGCGATGCTTCGGAGGCAGTTATGGTGGGTGACACTGAATACGACATGGCTATGGCGTGCGCGGCTGACATGCCGCGAGTGGCGGTGAGTTATGGCGCTCATCATATTGGTCGCCTGCGCCGTTACAATCCACTTTTGTGTGTTGATGAAATGCCGCAGATTCTTACGCTTATTGAATAAGCGTTTTTATGAATAATAGGAGTTGTGTGTAATGGAACAGAACCAGGATCGCTGGGTAGAAAAATTTATTGGGGATTCATTTGCTGAGCAAAAACGCGCTAGACGTTGGGGTATTTTTTTCAAGTTACTAACGTTTGTCTATCTGTTTGTCGCGATTACTTTATTTATGCCTTCAAATTTTAAGATCGGCCCAGATGATCAGGCGCCGCATACTGCGCTAGTGGTTGTTAAGGGGGTTATCGCTGATGGCGAAGCAGCCAATGCCAATACTATTGTCGCCGGTTTGCGTGAAGCTTTTGAGGCGGAGCATTCGAAGGCGGTGGTTATGGTTATCAACAGTCCAGGGGGGAGTCCTGTGCAATCAGGCTACGTCTATGATGAAATATGGCGCCTACGTGAAAAATACCCCGAGAAAAAGCTCTATGCCGTGATCACCGATCTGGGTGCATCTGGTGGTTACTATATGGCAGCGGCAGCGAATGATATTTACGCTGATAAAGCCAGTTTAGTTGGTTCTATTGGTGTTACTGCGTCGGGCTTTGGCTTTGTTGGGGTGATGGACAAGCTTGGTGTAGAGCGTCGCCACTATACGTCTGGTGAGCACAAGGCATTTCTCGATCCTTTTTCTCCTACAAAAGACGGAGAAAGTTTTTTGTGGCAGCAGGTGTTGGGCAGTGTGCACAGGCAGTTTATTGAGGTGGTGCTTCGCGGGCGCGGTGATCGTTTGAAATTCACGGGCGAAATGGATGAGAAAAAGATGTTTTCCGGTCTTGTTTGGAGTGGCGAGCAGGCATTGGAGTTGGGTCTTATTGATGGGCTGGGCAGCCCTGGCTACGTCGCTCGTGAAGTTGTCGGGGTGGAAGAGATTGTTAATTACACCGTTAAGCCGTCGCCAATTGAGGCCATAGTTCGTCACTTTGGCGTGTCAATTGGGCGCGGTGCTGCCAGTTCCCTCGGGGTTTCGTCCGATGGCTTACTTCTGCGCTAGAGCTAGTTGCAGCTCTGATGCGTTTTTTAGTCGAATCCCTTTGACACTAGTGGGGTAACTCCCTATGATGTCGCGCTTATGTTAAAGGGTAACTCAAAAGATATTCTGCCTCGCATGGCGGACCCAAGAAAATTTGCTCAACAGGGCATTTCTATTGAGGGTTTAATTGCGGTTGCGGAATTACCGCGCTTAGCGTCAGCTCTGGCTGATGACGCTGCTGAAGTAATGGCTGAGCTTGAATTTAGTGTTGCCGAAGAGGGGCGTAAAGTTCTTCGCGGTTGGGCTAAGGTTCAGGTTCAAGTGATTTGTCAGCGGTGCTTAGATAGTATGCCTCTTGATTTACAGGTTGAGCTGAATCTGGCGGTTGTGTGGGATGAAGATGAGGCGGTTACTCTGCCTAAGTATCTTGATCCCTGGATTCATGGCGAAGGGCCAGCTGACCTCTACAGTATTGTTGAGGAGGAACTTCTGCTGGATCTACCTATGGTCTCCTATCACGAGACTGAGTGTGTAGCGCGTGAGCGCTTTCAGAGTGGTGAGATTGTAGAATCTCCCGAACCCGTTGATAACCCCTTTCAAATGCTGAAACAACTTAAGGGCACGCCGAAATAAGAGGCGCCTCGGTTTCAGTAAAAATAGCAAGTTAGGAGCACCATCATGGCCGTACAAAAAAGTAAAGTGACTCGTTCACGTCGCGGAATGCGTCGTTCACACGATTCTTTAACTGCAGCAACCCTGTCAGTTGATCCAACCTCGGGTGAAAAGCACTTGCGTCACCACGTTACTGCCGATGGCTTCTATCGTGGTAAGAAGGTTGTTAACACTGGTAACGACGAGTAATCGTTGCCAGCTGTTGCGGCTTAAAGGTTGTGACTAAATCGTTGCGACTATTGCAGTGGATATTATCGGTGTATAGCTATGCCAGCTAATATACACATAGCTATAGATGCTATGAGCGGGGACTTCGGTCCCCGCTCTGCTATGTTAGCGGCGCAAAAATCACTGCTAGCAAGACCTAATCTTCTGCTCACGCTCGTGGGTGACCTGTCTATTCTGTCGCAATTCCCATCGCATTCACGTATTCAACTCATCTCAGCTAGCAATGTAGTGGCTATGGGCGATGAGCCTACCTATGCTTTGCGTCACTGTCGCAACTCCTCAATGGCTATCGCGCTGCAGCAGGTGGCGGATAAAAAGGCTGCGGCTTGTGTCAGTGCTGGCAACACTGGTGCGTTAGTAGCCTTGGCTTGTTACGTTTTAAAGCGCCTGCCGGGAATTTCGCGACCGGCGATATGCAAGCTGCTCCCATCAATTTCTAAGCCGAGCCTTATGCTGGATTTGGGGGCCACCACCCAAGCGACTCCGGAGCAGTTGCTGCAATTTGCGGCACTGGGGTCGGCATTTTATCAGGCAGTGTTTGCTAGGCCTCGCCCGGATGTGCGGGTGGCTCTGCTAAATATTGGTGCGGAGTCAACCAAGGGGTTGGAACATGTTCGCGCTGCGGCCGAGCTCTTTAGTGCCTCCGAGGGGTTTGATTATCAGGGTTATATCGAGGCAGACCAGTTATTTGAGGGGGCTGCAGAGGTCATTGTCTGTGATGGTTTTGCGGGCAATATAGCCCTCAAAGCCTGTGAAGGTACAGCGCGCTATATTCTTGCTGTTGCCAATCGCACTATGCGTGAGTCTCTTTGGGCTCGCTTGCAGGCTGTTTTTGCGTTGCCACTGCTGTCCCGCTGGCGTCACTGCTTTGCGCCGGACAGTTATAATGGTGCCAGCTTACTGGGTTTGCGCGGCATTGTCGTGAAAAGTCACGGTGGTGCCGGTGTTGATGCCATGTGCAGCGCTATAGATGTGGCGTATGAGCAGGTCGAGTGCAAGCTGTTGGAAAAAATTGAGATTCAACTATTGACGATAAATAATGGTGTTTAGTTATCGTTGCTAATTCTGTAGAAATTGGACATGTTTTATGAGTAATGCAAATCTTGCTTTTGTTTTCCCAGGTCAGGGCTCGCAGAAAATTGGCATGCTGGCTGAGTTGGCGGTGCAATTCGATGTGGTCGCTCAAACCTTTGCAGAGGCCTCAGCGGTTCTTGGCTATGACCTTTGGGATAGAGTGCAAAATGGAGAGCAGGCTGCCATTAACATGACTGAGTGTACGCAGCCTTTGTTGCTGACTTGTAGTGTGGCAATCTGGCGTGTTTGGCAGCAGCAGGGCGGCCCTGTACCTGCGTATATGGCGGGTCACAGCTTGGGCGAGTGGTCGGCACTGGTATGCGCGGGTGTTATTGCATTCGAAGATGCAGTGCTTTTGGTGCAGCAGCGCGGCAAATTTATGCAGGAGGCAGTTCCAGCGGGTTTGGGTGCGATGGCTGCTATTATTGGCCTAGCTGACGATAAGATTGTGGCTATTTGCGCTGAATCCGAGCGGGGCGAGTGTGTGGCTGCGGTTAACTTTAACTCCCCTGGTCAGGTCGTGATTGCCGGTGCAGTTGCACCAGTTGAACGTGCTATGGCAGGCTGTAAAGAGGCTGGTGCCAAGCGTGCCTTGCCGCTACCCGTAAGTGCGCCTTTTCATACAGAAATGATGCGGCCAGCGGCTGAGCGTCTTGCTGAGCAAGTAGCGGCGATCGAGTTCGCCGTTCCCGTCATTCCTGTTGTGCATAATGTCAACGCCAAGCTCGAATCCGATCCGGTTGCCATTAAGGCGCTGATGATCGAACAGGTCTACAGTCCTGTGCTATGGACGGACTGTGTTCAGGCGCTGGCAGGGTTTGGTGTTGAATTTTTAGTTGAGTGTGGTCCAGGTAAGGTATTGTCGGGTCTGGCTAGGCGCATTGATAAATCATTGTCGGCGCAGCCGTCCGAGTCTCCGGCCGATATAGAAAAAGCCTTAATGGCGTTTTAATTTTTGCAGTTGTAAAGTTGTATGACTTTAGAGTAGCGGATAAGGGAGTTAGTTATGAGTATTGAAGGTAAAGTGGCGCTGGTTACCGGTGCGAGTCGCGGCATTGGCGCGGCTATAGCAGATCAGTTAGGCGCGGCCGGAGCGATTGTTATTGGAACCGCTACTAGTGATTCTGGCGCTGAAAAAATTTCGGCGCGTTTTGCAGAAAAGGGCGTTAAGGGCGCAGGCAAAAAGCTGAATGTTACCGAGGCTGACTCTGTGGCCGAGTTACTGAAGTCGATTGCTGATGAGTTTGGTGCACCAGCTATTCTGGTTAACAATGCCGGCATCACTAAGGACAACTTGTTGATGCGCATGAAAGATGATGAGTGGTTTGATGTGATCAATACTAATCTCAGTGCGGTGTTTCGTTTGAGTAAGGCTGTTTTACGCGGCATGATGAAACAGCGCTGGGGACGCATTATCAATATTGGCTCGGTTGTTGGATCTATGGGTAATCCAGGCCAGTCAAATTATGCCGCTACCAAAGCCGCAGTTTCGGGCTTTTCTCGCTCACTTGCAGCTGAAGTGGGTTCGCGCGGAATTACCGTGAACACTGTGGCTCCGGGCTTTATAGATACCGATATGACCAAGGGTTTGCCGGATGAACAAAAGCAGCAGCTGTTGATGAAAATTCCTTTAGCTCGCCTCGGTCAGCCAGATGAAATCGCTTCGGTAGTGACCTTTTTGGCGGGTGATGGCGGTGGCTATATTAGCGGTGAGACAATCCAGGTCAATGGCGGTATGTATATGCAGTAGCTTTGATTGCCTAAATAGCTTCAAATATTGTTGAATGTGACGAAGTTTTTTAGGCGTGGGGTTACATCTGTCTAAATTCGATGTAAAATGCGCGTCGATTTCGGCTTTTGCCTGATTAAAGAATTTTTCAAGCGGCGTTTGTTTTAATTCTGGCGGCTTGATACCAACTTATTATTTGTTAACTACAGAGTAGAGAAACGATATGAGCAGCATCGAAGAACGCGTTAAGAAAATTGTTGCCGAACAGCTGGGCGTTAAAGAAGAGGAAGTAAAAATTGAAGCTTCTTTCGTTGAAGATCTGGGCGCTGACTCCCTAGATACTGTAGAGCTAGTTATGGCTCTAGAGGAGGAGTTCGAAACTGAAATTCCTGATGACGAAGCAGAGAAGATCACCACCGTTCAGCTGGCAGTTAGCTACATTAACGCCAACTTAGGTTAATCGTTCGGCGCAAGCCGCGATTAAGTCTTCTCAAAAGCCGTCCTATTGAAAAATAGTACGGCTTTTGTTTTATGGGATGCGGTGAATTAAATCCAACCGTTGTACCCACCGATTAAGTAAAGCGCTAAAGAGTGCTGGTAGATAGTGGAGATCTTAGGTGTCGCGTAAAAGAGTTGTAGTTACCGGTTTGGGTATGATTACTGCCTTGGGTAATAGCGTTGAAGAAACTTGGGCAGGCCTTCTTGCGGGCAAGAGTGGTGTAGCTCCCATCGACTCTTTTGATACCTCTGCTTTTAGCACTCGCTTTAGTGCGTCAGTTAAAAACCTTGATGTAGCTAGCTACTTGCCTACGAAAGAGGCGCGTCGTATGGACGCGTTTATTCAATATGGCATGGTGGCTGGCATTCAGGCCATGCAGGATTCTGGACTGGAGATTACCGAGGAACTAGCGACCCGAGCCGGCGCTATTATCGGCTCCGGCATCGGGGGTATCGGCACTATCGAAGAGGGTCGGCTTACCATTGAAAAGAGTGGCCCTCGCAAAATATCGCCATTCTTTGTGCCCGGCGCCATTATTAATATGATTTCCGGCAACCTGTCGATTAAATACAATCTACGCGGTCCCAATATCGCCGTCACAACCGCTTGTACAACTGGTACCCATAGTATTGGTCTGGCGGCGCGGACTATTCAATATGGCGACGCCGATGTTATGCTAGCTGGTGGTGCCGAAATGGCAACCACCCAGACGGGTTTGGGTGGTTTTGCTGCCGCACGTGCACTATCTACTCGTAATGATGATCCGCAGGCAGCCAGCCGTCCTTGGGATAAAGATCGCGATGGTTTTGTTTTAGGTGATGGTGCTGGTGTGTTGGTGTTGGAAGAATATGAGCACGCCAAGGCCCGTGGCGCTAAGATTTATGCAGAAGTAACCGGTTTCGGTGCTAGCGGCGACGCTTATCATATGACGTCACCGCCAGCCGATGGTGCCGGTGCAGCCCTATCGATGCAAAATGCTATTAAAGATGCCGGTATCGATGCCTGTAGTATTAATTACATTAATGCTCATGGAACTTCTACCCCTGCAGGTGATATGGCTGAATGCAGCGCAGTTAAGACCGTAATGGGTTCTGCGGCGAGCCAGGTAGCGGTAAGCTCGACAAAATCTATGATTGGCCACTTGCTGGGCGCGGCAGGTGCGGTTGAAGCAATTTTCAGTATTTTGGCGATTCGAGATCAAGTGGCGCCGCCCACTATCAATCTCGACAATCCCGACGCTGGGTGTGATCTAAACTTTGTGCCGCATACAGCACAAGAAATTAAGATCGACACTGTATTGTCGAACTCCTTCGGTTTTGGCGGTACTAATGGCTCGCTGATTTTCGGTAAAGTTTAAGCACGTAAAGAATAACAAAAACGGCGAACCCATCGAAGATTGGCTCGCCGTTTTTGTTTGATGTTTAGTTGTGATAGCAGCCTATGACAAATTCAAAATCGATTAGTGCTTCTGCGTTTGAACCTATTATTGCTGTAAATGGGGTAATAGGGGCAGGGGTATCTCCTCTTGATCGTGGTTTTAATTACGGCGATGGCCTGTTTGAAACGGTTCGGCTGGACTCAAATGGTGGGCGGGCGCATCTACCTTTGTGGCCGCTGCATCGTCGGCGTCTGCTGAGATCGTGTGGTCGCCTGCTAATCTCACTCGATCCTCAGCGATTAGATAGCGCCGTAGAGCAGTTGTTGCAGCAGGCCGTTAGCCATAACGTTGAACAGGGTGTAGTGAAGATTGTGGTATCGCGCGGCGTCGGCGGGCGCGGCTATTTAGCACCTGAATCGATGTTGGCCACTCTTTGCGTTGGTTTGTATCCCGTAGCGGTGCACCCTCTGGCTAACGTGGAGGAGGGTATTCACCTGCATTTGTGTCAGCAGCGCTTATCGAGCAATTTATCGTTAGCGGGCATGAAGCATTTAAGTAAGTTGGAGTATGTATTGGCTCGCTCCGAGTGGCGAGATAAGAAGCTTGCTGAGGGGGTGCTGCTGGATGCCGTCGGCAATGTAGTCGAGGGAACCTTTAGTAATGTGTTTGCTGTGCTAGAGGGTAAGTTACTGACTCCAGCATTGCTTGGATGCGGAGTGGCGGGCGTTATGCGCCGGCTTATTTTAGACGTATTGGCACCGAAATTGGGTGTGGTCGTGTTGGAGTCGGATATCTCTTTAGCTGAGCTTGAAGCGGCTGATGAGGTGTTTACCTGCAACAGCGTCTGCGGCATTTGGCCTG
>CAWVSV010000068.1:0-12762 GCA_963933095.1 uncultured Cellvibrionales bacterium | reverse complement strand
ACTGAGCTAGAGGTCTAGAGGTCTAGAGGTCTAGAGGTCTAGAGGTCTAGAGGTCAGCGATTATTGAAAGTGCAGCACTGCCAGCCTAGCAGTAATCGATATTACTTGGTAAAGACTAATGATCCAGTCAATCTTGTGGACTAGATCATTAGGACAAAAAGGAAGATCGGACTGGGGCGCCTATGGTGGCTAAAAAATAAGCTACGAGCTTTTTTAGGCCTTTTTTTGAGAGGCTACTTCTGGAGCTAACGGAAGCGCCAATTAGAACGGAATATCACCAAAATCGTCGTCGTGATTGCCGTTACTAAAAGTCGTGTTAGCTACGTTCTGAGCCGGCGTTTGGCTGTAAGCGTTCTGCTCAGGTGTCTGGCTAAAAGTGTTCTGAGCTGGGGCTTGGTTGTAGGTGTTTTGAGCTACATTGGCGCCCGCCGATTCAATGCGCCAGCACTGTAGGCTAGTAAAGCATTTTTCGCCTTGACCATTACCCGCCCATAAGCGGCCCGATAGGTTAAAGGTCACACTGATCTCATCGCCGATGTTATGGTTGTCCAGCAGCGCACACTTATCTTTAGTGAGTTCCAGTGCCACATGATTGGGGTAGCGGGGGTTCTCGCCGTCACCGTTCATAAGAATAACAAACTCGCGCTTGGTGAAGCCGTTCTGGCCGTATTCTGTGGTCTCGCCAATTGAATGGATAGTACCTTGGGTCTCAAAACTCTGTGACATATGTTTGTATTCTCTCTAAGTACTTTGTTAACAGTGTGATGATACATCACTGGAGTTAGCCGTTAGGATTTTTCTTGTAGTGGCTGGTGTGACAAAGGGATATGGCTTGGCAGGGCTGGCATACCGTTTTTACATTGCCCCTAGATGAGGCTTAGCTGGGCAACGCATCATTATATGAATGTCATATATTAGAGTAATGCAACAGCAATTGCCGAGGTGTAAACACGTTAAACACACAAGGGGTAAAAGATAACCCTAGCTGTATTGGGATAGGGTTTTTCAGGCCGATCTATCCCTGTATCAGCAAACGTTTTACAAGCTCTGGGCAAGACGAAAGCCGTAACTGTCGCTGTTATAAGCTACGGGGCTAAAAGTGCGAAATGCGGAGCGTAGGTCGCTTGGGTGATTAAACAAGGAGCCACCCCGCAACACGCGCCTGCTACAATTATTAGCCGTCGCTGCGCTGCCATTGCTTGGCGCATCACTGTAACTGCTGGTCCAACAATCTTGGGTCCACTCCGCAACATTACCGTGCATATCGTAAAGGCCAAAACCATTGGCAGGAAAGCTTTTCACCGGCACGGTTCCTACAAACCTGTCATTAACTATGTAATAGCAGTTGGAATTCTTACCGCCGTTAAACTGTGCCTGTGTACAATTGATACTGTTGCCCCAAGAATATTTTGAACTGGAGCCTGCCCTTGCTGCGTATTCCCACTCGGCCTCAGTGGGCAAGCGAAAGCTGTTACCGGTGTGCTTATTGAGCCAGGGAATATATTTTTGGCTAATATCAGTCCAGTTGGCGTTTATCACTGGACGCTTGCCTTTACCCCAACCGCCATCACCGCCATGCTTTTTGACTGGGCAGACACCTGCATCAATACAGGGCTGATACATAGCCCAGGTGACTTCGTGTTCCATCATTCTAAACGCTTTAAGATTTACTTGGTGTACCGGTTTTTCACTGCTCTTTTCCGCTGAACCCATCTGAAAGCTACCTGCTGAGATGTTTACCAGCTTAAATTCGACGTCTTTGACGCGATAGGTTTCAGCTTGGAATACCTTAGATTCAGCGGCTATAGGCTGCGGCTCTGCTCGGGACAATGCCTTAGCTGAATCTTCAGCCGCTAAAGTAGCTACCGCGCCAGTAACTGTGATCGTGTTGCCGTTGTTGACTGGCTGGCGGTCAATTTCTTGTTTAAAGGCGGGCTTACTCGAAGTCTTAATGTCAGACTCGGCGACAGAGCTAGCTGCGCCACCCACCAGTAATACAGCGGCTAAAGAGCTGATGGTAAGACTTAAGCCCTTAACCGACACAAAAGGCTTCCTTGCGCGCTTTTTAAGAGCGACATCTTTTTGCCTGTGCTGATCAAAGGCCCGATAAATAACACTTATATCGCCAGAGCCAATGTGCTCTAGCACCTTGTAGCGCTCGGCCAATAATTGACCTGACACTAAAAGCTCGACTTGTTCGTTGCCCGCAGGCACTCTTTCGAGCTTGGTTTTAGTTGGAAATAACGCCATTTTGGCTGCATCCAGCTGTGCCAGCGCGATATCGATTTTGGCCTGTAAGGCATCAGTAGTTGCCGCCTCGCGCTGTTGCTGCAATTGAGATTGTTTGGCGGCGAAGGTGATATCGATAGTAGTATCGGTAGCACGGGTATCGAGGCCAAGAATCTTTAAGGCTTGAGCGTTATTCATTGATCATTTTCCGTATCTATATTGTTGTTATCTTTACATTCGGTGCACTACGCGGTCATATACACAGGGTATTGAGACCCACTTTACATCGATATGTGGCCAGATCGTAGAGTGTATTAGCCCTTTGTGATGGCAAAAGCGTAATCCACTTTGGGGAGATTGCACTCGTTATAAGATTGCCATTATTCAATGAAAAAGTCACTGTGAGCTAAGCAGAAATTGATCCTGATCGGTGATAATCTGCGATCTATTATGATTTTATAACTAGCCATAGTGGGCTTAGCGGCACAATTAAAATCAAAACCAAAGCCAAAACTAAAAGATCAACTCGTATTGTTGGCGGACACGCGCTAACGGTGCTATATCTTCAATGCCTTTAACTGTGGCAGTGAAGGTAAATAATCAGAATAAATTGCAGCAGTTATGATGCGAAACGATGGCGCTGTAGTCAGTTTTGACATTTTTATACGTGCGAAAAATAGCTCAGAAAAGAGGGCCTGTTACATTAGTATGAGCCCCATATTCTTTATGCTCTAATCTAGGATTAGCCTGCTTTAAACACTCGATGTTTACGCTATAGATTCACTTATATCAGGGCCGGCTTTTTAACCGGTTAACGGTGTAGCTTACAGGCGAACATGCGGTACAACGTATTCACCCATTTCTTTATGCTATCACCACGGGTATAAGCCTTAATAATTACCTCACGCCATGATGCTTATTTAATTTTTAGGGCGACCATTTTTAAGGGGTGGTTGCCATCAAAAGATGGGAAGTCAGTGTCAATGTCTATCCAGTGCGATTCGAGCACGGCTCTGCCCTGTTTTTCAACGCAGCGAACTAAACTTTTAAACCATACCTCGCGCTCGACTTTGGCGACATTGTTACACGCGACGATAGTGCCCTGGTCTTTAGTAGCCAGCATCGCTGGTTTAAATAGACTTTGATAATCGTTCTCTAGATTAACATTACCAAAAGCGCTTTTAGCGAAGCGCGGCGGGTCTAAAAAAACTAAGTCAAACTGCTGTGCCTTTAGCTTAGGATAGAAGGGTAATGTTCTGCCGCGGCGACCGGGCACTTTTAAACCCGCCAGTTGGCTCAAGGCCGGAAAGGCATCACTTTGGACAAACTCACTGTTATTTTCAACACCATTTAATTCAGCATTGGCATGCCCGGCCGCTAAGGCAAAAGAAGAAAAGTCGATATTCATCACGTGTGATGCACCCCCTACAGCGGCAGCAATGCCAATACCGCAAGTGTATGAAAATAAATTTAATACCGTTTTCTCGGCGCTTTTTTCTTTTACGTATCGGCGGCCAGCGCGCATGTCTAAAAACAGTAAAGGGTCTTGCCCGTCATGGCGCAATTTAGACGTGTATTGAATGCCTAACTCATGAACGATCAGGCTTGCCTGAGCCTGCTGCTCGGCGTCATCTGTTAACGTGTTCATGACTCGGGAATTACTGCCGGAGCGATCGTTATAGATCACGGGATATTGATCTATTGCTAATAAAAAATCAGTGACAATGGCCAAATCTGGGTCTGATAATGGTTGCTGAAAAGTCTGAATAAGCCAGGTTTCGCCATAGCGATCGATATTTAAACCGCTCATATCATCGCCATCGACAACACCGTGAAAGATACGATAACAATCGGTTTGCTCTTGCTGACACTGCTGCAAAAAAGCTTTTCTTGTTAACAAAGCCTGTGTTAATAACGCATGGATTGACATAGAAAATACTCTTCACAATGTGGGCGCCATGATAACGGTTTAAGCCGATGATCAGGAGAAAAAGCGGAAAATTAAAGCGCAGCCATTAGTCAAACGAGTCAGCTATCGGAGTGTATGCCTGGCTATTGTCATCTTCGGCTCTGGGCCTCTACCGCGTCGAAGCTTGTAATTTAACGTTGATACTGGCTCAATTTTAGCCTTAATCTTTGCTCATACAACAGTTGAGCCCTATTGAATAATGCTAGTGCAGGAATATCTGAAATGGTTATCGCTTTAGATAAATCGTACAATCAGGCCTTACTGGTACATGCCAATTATTAACTCCTATTTACAGCCATATAACGCGGTGTTTAAGTGCCTAACTTTTCAACCCATAAGCCCTCTCATTATCGTCGCGGTCCGGACCATCGCGGCGGCGCTACGGTGGGGTTTTTAGAGGTCCGCAAACGCTTTGACTTTCGCTCGGTTGAAATTGGTCGCTGGGTCACCGACGACGAAAAACAGCGCAATGCCGTGCTTTTTTATGATGCGTTGTGTGATTTGATGACGGTACTGGGCGGTACCGAAGCGCTTATTTCTCTGCGCGGCAGCTTGGCATTACAGTATGGCATTGGCGGGCGCCCAGGTGTCGCCGCCCACTACACGCCCGCCACCCGAAGTTTTTCACTGGCCAAAAATGCCGGCCCAGGCAGCATTGCCCATGAGTGGTTTCATGCGTTCGATCACTATATCAGCGACAAACTGTTTGATTCTGCGGGCATTCAATCGGCGAGTTCTGGTCATAGCGCTAGATCAAGCCAGTTCGGCTCTAAACGCTGGCTGATGAATCAAACGCCTATGCCGCACCCGCTGAATGATTTGCTGCAGGCCTGTTATCAGGCCGTGTTACTCACTGATGGGGGCACCGAACCCAGCGAATTGTTTCGTCAGTCGGCTAAGGCCGATGAGGCTGCCGGCCGTATTTACTATAGCCAGCCCGAAGAACTGTGCGCGCGGGCTTTTGAGGCTTTTGTGCAGGACTCCACCAGCTGTAGTAATAACTTTCTGGTTAGCGGCACTATTGAAACCGATGAGGCTAAAATGGGTTTGTATCCTCGCGGCGAGCAGAGAATGCGAATTAATGATTTGTTTGGTCGCTACTTTACCGGACTAGGCCAAGCCCTTCGTGCTAATGAGACACAAAAGCGAGAGGGATGAGGTAAGGGATTGGCGTCACATGAAAATAATTACGGAACAGCCATAAATACATCGGTTATAAATGGCTGGTTTTATTTACTTTTATTTATGTCAACTTCACAACGGGATTGCCCGTACCTCTAGCCTTTCGCCTACCACCATACCCTGCCGCACAACAATGGTTAGGTTGTGGGTCCAAAATCCACCGTGGCCGCCGTAAGCTCGCTGCGCTGGCTCATCTTGAGGGATGTGCAAAACATCACTGAACCAATCGGCTAGCACCTCGCCATGACTCTCGGGAAAAACCTGCAACAAGGCAGCACCGTGCTCTTCTTCCTCGTCGTCGTACCACAAAGCTGTTTTCACATCGACCAAATACAACTGCTGATCTTTTATCTTCCAGAGTGCTTGGTAGCCGCGCCATGCCGACGTACATTTCATTGTGAATGGCTTAACGTAGCTGGGGTCTGCGAGGCGCATTTTTTTAAAATACTCTTCTAATGGATTGCTATGCAGCCGCTGCTTTTGCCCATGATAAATAATGATGTCAGACACTTGGGTTGTCATACCTTATAAATTCTCCTTTTTTCATTTGATTAATTATCGGTACAACAAAAATCGAGGCTAATCGGCCAGCACTTGGTTGACTTCAGCGTGATCTAAACCGAGAGTGGCTAAGTCTTCTAATAGCTCATTGGCTTTAAGGCTCATGCCGACACCACCTAGACTTGATGATACCCCGGCGAGTCCTGCCAGCCTGTGGGCATCGACTACGCGGCCAACGGCGACAGATCTCGAGGCTAGTATCGCGTTGAGTACCGCTAGATTTTTAGGCGCTAAGTTGATCGTTAATCGATGGCTAGCGGCTTGTTCGGCTGCGGTTCTTAATAGTGTTGTCATGATATCTCCATTACACAAATTTAGGGTTTCGATATCAATGTAACCCGATATTTTCAGCTGTCAAATGGGAGAAATGCTAGCTATAAATTCGATAGATTGAGCTTTTCCCGCATTTGACGTTCAGAAACGCGGGGGTACGTTGGGGTTGAATCCACAACCCCGGACACTATTATGCTCTATGACACATTCGATACTTTCGCATCACTAAAAGACCTAGCCAAAGCCATTATTAGGTCTCCTGAAATCTGCCCTGCTGTAGCTCTAGCGACGCTGGCTTATGCCTGCAGACAAGAGGGAATACCCTGCGCGAATTGGCTGACTCGGCGCGCACGCGTACTGGCGCAACTGTCGTCAAAATGTGAGCAGCCCTTGCTTGATATCCAGCGTACTTTTTTGCGTATAGCGCCAGGGCACTCGCTGCAACAGCGCTTAATCGCACGGGTGCTTAACAATGCCCGAGCTCAGATCATAGTCTCGATGCCGTTGCTGGCGATACTCCCTAGTACCAGCCGACGATCCACTGCGCGCATTCAACATACCCGTTATAAATTGGCGCTGATACAGCTAATAAAAAGAAGCGAGACGAAGCTGCTGGACGCATTGCTTTTTGAGGGTTTGGAAGCCGACGGTGAGTATAGGCTGGCCGTACCCGAGGCAATGGTCGATTTGTCATTAGTCGCGCTAGCCATAGAGCAAGACGCGAGCGACAAAGCCATTACCGCCCTACTCGGCGGTAATAAGTCGCTGTCATTTTTTGCCCTGCAAAATAGTCACGTGCTGCGGTATTATTGCGACTTTGATTTTACCGGTAATGCCCGTGATCTGGGTATGAAGGGCATGTTTAGCAGCACAGACTGCGGCCGCATAGCTTTAATGACATTTATTGATGAAAATATCGGCTTGGGTAATATGACACTTTAACCATTAAGCCAATAAGAGTGACCGGTATTGCATACACCCCAACCCGTAAGAGCTAAGTGTACTGGCCGTGCTGCAAGCGGGTTACTTATGCCTTTAAATGACTTTAAATATATCAGGACAAGGTTATAAACGATCACTCTGAAGCCTTTAGTTACTCATCTAAAAGCTTATTGAGCTGCTGCTTAAGTAAGGGTATCAGTGGTGTCACTTGGGGCGCTGTTTGAATGCTTTGCACTTCGCTCAAAATGGCCTTGGCGTCAATAAAACGTGATTCACTATTAGCAACCAAAGCCGCCAGTGCAGTCGCTTGAGATAACTGTATATGAGACAAATCCATATCATTGGCCGGAATTTTATTTAAATCTTGGACAGTCTGAAAGGCCAGCCAATGATGAAGGGCTTGCTCACTGATATTGCGTTTGATGAGCTGCTGTCGGATGAAAAAATTCCATTCGTCAGGATAAGTGAGGGTCAGTCGCTCCGGATACGCATATAGATCTTTGATATCTTGATCGATATCGTGATAAAACTCGGGCTTATCGACCGCAAAGCGCAGACGCATCAGCACTTCTATGTCTAGCTGCTTTAATATTTTATACACAAGAAACTCCTCGAGATGTCACAGGATCAAATCTAACCGAAAAAGGGGGCGGGGAACATTAATAAATAACCTCACCGATTGAGCCCTGCCCTGCCCTGCTCAAATAGTGTATTTCATCTTGAGTACGGCATCGATTTTAGCCTTACTTTTTAGTTTCAAATCAGTAATAAAAATATAAGTATTAGTTTTATTTCGAATGTATTAATAGCAATTTTTTTGGTTTAAAAAATCAAACCCCTATGTATGACATGTCTCACATCACTTTCAGCCAAACTCCACTTGAACAATGTGGCGATAACGCAAATACTGTACTAGCTCTCAGGATGAGGGATTGAAAACGAAAATAAGGATGTGTTGATGAGCAAAAAACGCAGTATTTATATCGGCGAAAATAGAGCCGAACCCCATTTAATGATCGAAAAAATTCAGACTGACATCGATTTTCTCAATGCCAAAATTATCTATATCAAGGGTCAACGAGAACCCAATCGTCAAGTATTAAACACTTATCAAGCAATGCTAGAAAGTCGCTATTCAGTGCTTGAATGGATTGCATAAATTGCCCGCTACTCCAGACTAACCAAGGGCATCAAAGGCACTATTTATAGACAGTATGCTTAAGATGTAGACGTAACAGATTAGCAATCCATATAAGAAATGACGCCGATAGCAATTAAAAAAACCAAGCTTCTATACTGGGCTTTTTAAATTGTAGTATTAGCTAGGTTAGTGGCAAAGTACTTCAACTTTAACCTTGGCTCTATCTAACTGGTCAACGGTATTGGCCGCCAACAGTTCTTGCTTGGCTTCGTTGCACTCGTCAGCATCATCACGATGACTTCCGTCAATCACGTTAAGCGTTTCAGGTGGCAGACTAGACTGGCACAACTCGGGGGCTACACGGCGAATATTCGTAGTCTCTCCGGTTTCGATGACCGCACAGTCGCCTGCTGTTAGGTGCGAATTATCGGATACGACTTTCACTACCGAACCATTGCTTTTCTGTACCATATAACCCCAAGCTTGACTTGAACCCTCGGAAATTTTGGTGGTAAGCCCACCCAGCAGAGCGCCAATGGCAGCACCACTAGCCATATCGCTACTATTACCACGTGAATTTATAGCCAATCCCCAAAGCCCACCTACCGCCGAACTCTTACCAGCATCTGACTGCAGATTGATCTCCTCTACACTCTGCACTTTGCCGTAGCTAATTTGCATACTGGAATTTTTATTGCGCCTATCGAGACCATCTGAGGCACAACCGATCATAGTTAGCGCCAAAGCACTTATAACTATTACTTTCATTGGTTAATTTCCTAAGTTGTTTGATAGCCCTAAACTAGCCGCTAACTCTGAAAATTACCAGCGTGAAACACTATGGGAAGAAAAATTGAGTGTAGCCATGGATTGAACGTAATAGCTAGGTCGGAGTTAGTTTATTGTGCCTGACCTTAGACAATTGATATTCTTAGAAGTTAACTTATGGCAAAAAATAAAAGTTGTTACACAAAGCCCAGACCGCTGAATAATTTTTACAGTTTTAATAAAAGGCTGACCGTATTTATATAACCACAGTTCAGCCTTCTATTAACGCCACTAGCAGCACTTCAGGTTAAGCATTATAAGCTTGTATAGCTGACTATACATTACTAGAAGTTAGGCAATCAGGTCACAAGTAACAACCAAACGCCTGGGCTGCTGTTCAGTTAACGCCGGAGAGCGATGAATAACACCGCGCCCTTCATTACCCTGCCAATATTCACCTTTGAGCAAAGCCACATCACCGCAGTTCATACGCTGGATAAATTGCTCGTCGGTAATAATCGCTCCAGGGGTGTTAATTTCACTGGCCAGCGAAGACCCCAGGGCTGAGCGATCGGACAGCTGATTGGGTAGCCACTCGGTAGCCAAGCCGTAGTAAGTGGTGATTAAACGGGCATTAATATTATCGACATGAAAGCGCGGACACATGGCCCGTTCAAGAGTATCGATGCGCACGCCCAGTGCTTTGGCATCAAACAGGCAGGTAAACATTTCTAGCAGTTGATGAATGTCCTCATAAAAATCAGCTGCACTCAGGCAGGCATCTTCGATTATTAGCGCCGACGGAAATACTCGATGTATTTCCCGCATCAATTGCTCTGGTGTTCCTGACAGTTTGAGCGAAATTTTTTTCTGTTGAGCCATTAGCTCAGACAAATATCCTGTCACGCCCTGCTGCAATTGACGCTGCCAAACGGCAATACTAATATCGTCGCGGTAAATATCGGCTAGCACATCTGGGTGTTGGTCTATGGACCAGTCATCCGCGGCGTCAAGTTGTTGTATAGTTAAACTCATCGAGATCTCCTTTTTATTCGGCGCAGGCGCTAATTAGTGAGCTTCACCGTTGGTCCAACTCGGGAATGGATCGGATAAAGTCTTCCAGTAGTCTTTACCCTGTAACAATTCGTCATCGCTTAACAGGCAGCTATCGAGTTTTTCAGTGACAAAATCCTTATCGATATTTTGCCCAATAAATACCAGCTCTTGGCGCATATCCCCAAAAGGCTCAACCCACTTTTCTTTTATGTAGCCCATTTGTTCCTCGTCTTTGGGCCACTGAGATTCCGGAATAGCCTTCCAAAACATGCCGGCGGCACCGTGTTGGGCAATCCCCCCAGCCTGACTCCACTGCCCTGCCCATTCGGGGCGAGAGGCTAACCAGAAAAAGCCTTTTGAACGCAGTAACTTGCCTTTTACTTCTGGCCCTGAGAAAAAATCAAAAACCTTCTTCGGATGAAAAGGACGTCGGGCGTGGTAGGTGAAACTACTTATGCCGTACTCTTCTGTTTCGGGTGTGTGCTCGCCGCGCATCTCTTTTAGCCAACCGGGCGCTAACTGAGCTTTTTCAAAATTAAATTTACCGGTATCGAGCACTTTGTTTAACGGCACTTGACCGCGCTCTACCGGGATAATTTCGGCATCGGGATTTAACTTGGATAAAATGGCATAGAGCTCATCGAGTTTTTCGGCCGAGACTAGATCGACTTTACTGACTAGCAAGGTATCGCAAAACTCTACTTGGTCTACCAATAAATCGGCAACATTGCGCTCATCTTCTTCGCCGAGATTCTCACCGCTTTCTTGCAGCGACTGCGCTTCATAGTAGTCGTTGAGAAAATTTACCGCGTCGACCAAAGTGACCATGGTGTCTAGGCGCGCGACGTGCGACAGGCTCACACCGTCTTCATCTTCAAAGGTAAAGGTCTCGGCCACAGGCAAAGGTTCAGAGATACCGGTTGATTCAATCACTAAGTAATCAAAGCGCCCGCTCTTGGCCATTTCACTTACTTCTAGCAGTAAATCTTCGCGCAAAGTGCAGCAAATGCAGCCATTACTCATTTCTACCAATTTTTCTTCGGTGCGATTTAACTCCACCTGATTTTGCACGAGTGATGCATCGATATTCACGTCGCTCATATCATTGACAATTACCGCTACGCGACGATCTTCACGATTGTTAAGTATATGATTAAGTAATGTGGTTTTACCGGCGCCTAAAAATCCGGACAGAACAGTAACGGGTAATTTGTTCATAAGTATTCCTGCTTTCACGGTTAATGAGTCTTGTAATTGTTATTTTTTAGTAGCGCGACTTAGAAAAGCAGCGCTCTAATTCTTCTAGGCGCTCTTTTTCAACGGCGCTGTATTCTGTGGTCGGTCGTGCCAGCAACCGCTCCAATCCAATCGCCTCACCGGACACTTCGCAATAGCCATAATCACTGTTTTCTATGCGGGTCATTGCCTTGTCAATTTTTTTCATTAATAAATATTCGCGCTCGGCTATGCGCATACGCTGACGGCTCTCATCCTCGGCTGTGGCTCGATCTAATTCATCAGCCTCATCAGAGGGCAGCGCCATTTCTTGTCTAATTAAAAGTATGTGTTCGTTAGCCTCGCGCTTTAAGTCGAGTAACAACTGTTTAAAAAAACCCAGTTGGAGCGCATTCATGTAGTCAGCTGGTGGCATATTCAGCAACTGATTTGTGCTGGTAAGCACAGGTGCGACGGATACCTTCGCCATGGCAGATAACCCTCTTTTTATTAAACCTAAATCAATGTTATAACATAACGACAAGAATTAAAACCAAACTCGGCTGTTATACGAGCACGGAGGATTTGCATCATTATGGAGAATAATGCACTGATAAAACCCTTATGCTGGTCATTAGAGCAATGCATTCATTAATAAAATCCTTTTTAAGGCAGCGCCTACAACTATGACCGCGCTTACCAACTAGCCTAGTCGGCCGTTGCCAGCCTTGATGAGTTAGAGGGCCAGTATTTTGACTGTTCACGCTTTATACCTAGGTTTTAAATGATAAATTTATTCGCCCGCTATCATCGCAAGTCAGTGGCAGGCACTGATTTAGTGACGATGCACAGGACCCCACGGTAACCGAGAATCAAACTCTCGTCGGCAGCTCTGGTAATGACTATTACGAAGGAGCCGCAGGTGCCGATGTGTTTGTCTGGAGTGATCAAGATCAAGGCACTGTGCTATCGGTTGCCAAAGACCGGGTAGCGGACTTTAACTCCAGCGCGGGCAGTTATAATAGCGCTGAAGGCGACAGCCTTGATTTGTCTGGCTTATTTGCTGACATGTCGGTGACAGACGGCGTCTCAGCCGAGACGGTAATTAATGTTGACGATTCCAGTGGTTACACAGTATTTAAAATTAAAGTGGACGGAGTATTGCTTGGCAATAATCTGGAAATTCGCTTAACCGATGTTGCCAAAACAGACCTAATGGCAAGTTACGATGCCAGCAGCACATCTGAGGCTGATTTTTTGCAGCACCTCATCGATAATTCACTGTTACAAATATCGTAGTGGTATGTGTGCCGACCGTATGACGACTTAGCATTGCTGTTTGAAGCTGCTCAGTGGCTTATATTGACGACAAGGCAGAGAGGCTTTTTAAGCTGTTCAGCGGTTTATATTGACGACTAGGCAGAGA
>CAWVSV010000067.1:0-13005 GCA_963933095.1 uncultured Cellvibrionales bacterium | reverse complement strand
ATAAAAAATCGAGTTTTACTGGTTTTTTTATTTATAAATTTTTATATCTGTTTAATTGTTAAGGTCGTCAAACCCATGCTAATTAGTTTTCTGCTCTTTCTCGCTCTGTTTGTGGCAGTGGGCCTCAGCTCATATTTTTTCAGCCAAAAAACCAAGCAGGATTACTATTTAGCCAGTGGCCAAATCCGGCCGTCATTAGTTGGGTTGTCGGCAGTCGCGACGAATAATAGCGGCTATATGTTTATTGGCTTAATGGGCTATGTGTATGCGGTAGGCTTACAGGCCATGTGGTTGATGGTCGGCTGGATTGTCGGTGACTTTATTGCCTCGAGCTTTGTTCATAAACGCTTAAAAGCGGCGACCGTAAAAAGTGGTGAGGTCAGTTATGCCGGAGTGTTAAGTCACTGGTATGGCGCGGGTCAAAAGAGTGACCAACTGCAGCGCGTTATCGGCATTATTTCGCTGCTGTTTTTGCTTGCCTATGCGGCCGCGCAACTAGTGGCCGGTGCCAAGGCCCTGCAAGTATTACTCGATGTGCCTGCATGGGCCGGCGCTGCCGTCGGTGCAATACTCGTGGCGCTCTACTGTGTGGCGGGTGGTATTCGCGCTTCTATCTGGACTGATGCGGCGCAATCACTGGTGATGATCGCGGCGATGGCCATATTACTGTGGGTGGCGCTGGAAGGTATGGGTGGTTTTGAGGCCTCGGTGACACAAATGCAGCAGATCGAAGGCTTTCTCGACTGGTTTCCAAAAGAGTTACTGCTGCCCGGTGCCGCCGGTGCAATTTTATTTGTGCTCGGCTGGGTGTTTGCTGGTTTTTCGGTTATTGGTCAGCCGCACATTATGGTGCGTTTTATGACTCTCGATGCTGATCTCACCGCTTCAGCATCGAGTCGAGTCTCAAATATGACCCGCGCTCGCTCTTGGTATTACCTTTGGTTTATTTTGTTTTGGGGCTTGGCGACAGGCGTCGGAATGTTGTCGCGCTTGTATATAGCCGATACTGGCAGTTTTGATAGTGAGCTGGCGCTGCCGACTTTGGCGCAGCAGTTGTTGTCGCCGGCTTTTGTCGGCTTAATTTTGGCGGGCTTGTTTGCCGCAACCCTGTCCACCGCTGACTCTTTGGTGCTTGGTTGTTCAGCTGCTATTAGCCACGATATATTGCCTGATAAAATTGAAAATACGGCGCTAATAAAGTTCACTACGGTTGCTGTTACCGGCTTGGCATTACTGTGGGCTCTGCTCAATAGCGCCAGCGTGCTAGACTTAGTTATTCTGGCTTGGTCTGGATTGGGCAGCGCTTTTGCTCCGCTTTTACTGGTGCTTTGCTTGAGTGGCCGGCCTAGTCAAAATACCTCCATCGGCATGGTGCTCTCTGGTTTAATTGTGGCATTGCTGTGGCGTTATGGCGGGTTGAATAGTGTGGTTTACGAAGGGGTGCCGGGAATGTTGGCGGGGTTTGCAATCTACGGAGTATCTCTTGGGCTGCGCAGTAACAGTAACCCAGTGCAGAAATAAAAACAGTGAGACCCGTTGCTCACGGGTCTCACTGTGGTCAGCCAAAAGGCGTTTTATGACGCTATCGAAGTGACATTCGATTCTTCAGGCTCTTCTTCTAATAATGCTTCGGGCTTGCCTTTACAGGCCTTTGCTAAAATATCACTGCGCTTGGCGAGCATTAGGCCTATTTCTTCCGCCTGATTTTCATCAATGCCAGTGATTTTTGTCTCAATCAATGCGGTGATATTGGCAGCCAATTCCAGCATTTTATCATGAGCTTCTGCCGCTTTTTTATCTTCAAACATACTTCCATCCCTATCGCATTTCCAAACGGCGATAACTGCCATAGTGCCTCCGCGTGCCGGTTAGGGCATCTCTGTTAATTGTCTGATTGTCGTTATGTGTATTTATACAGTAGTTGCAGGTTAAAGACTGTGATTACCGCTGTCAAGCGCGGGTAATTCTTGTGATCAGTCGGGCTTCGCTCAAATCTAGGATTTCAGCTAACTGTAGTTAACTACGACCAACTATAGTGAATTACGGTCAACTATAGCCAGCCATGGAAAAATTATAGCCAACTACGGCAAACGCCATGCTGAGGCTAATGGTATATTAACTGCCATGCGGCGCTATGATTCGATTACTATCCTTGTCATAGGCCAAGCTATCTCAAATGGGATCTTAACGGAGATTTATATGAGCGATAAACGCAATAGTTTAAATGCGGAGGAGCAGCGCGTAATTCTGCACAAGGGTACCGAGCGGCCGTTTAGTGGCGAATACGATGACTTTTCAGGCGTGGGGGTTTACTTGTGCAAGCAGTGTGATGCCGAGCTGTATCGCTCGACGGATAAATTTTCCTCCGGTTGTGGTTGGCCCAGTTTCGACGATGAAATTGCCGACGCTATTAAGCATGAAGTGGACGCCGATGGTCGCCGTACCGAGATACTCTGTGCCAACTGCGACGGTCATCTAGGCCATGTTTTTCAGGGCGAACGCTTGACCGGAAAAAATACCCGCCATTGCGTCAATTCAGTGTCGATTAAATTTCAAGCGGCGGCGACTCAACGTTAATGTTAGCGTCGGTTCTCTGCGGTACCTCTACCAAGGATGCTGGCTGATGTAAGTCGGACGTATTTATGGCGTGCATAGCCGGTGGCGAGAGATTAAATTAATCGAGCCGAAGTTGGCCTTGAATATAGGCCAGAACATCGTTGTTTAGCTCCGCTTTAGATAAATAACTCTGGCCTCTTTGCTGGGTTTCTAGAATTATGCCCTTGGGTGTGTCTATTATTTTTTTTATCTCACACCAGGGTAATTGTGTGTCGCCTAACGGTGTGTGGCTATTAACCCCCTTGTCATTAATGCTGAGCAACACTTCACAATTGGCGCTGCGGCTGAGTAGTTGCCGCGCTAGCCACCAAGGGCGACGAAAATAGAAGCCAAGTAGCTCTAGCACGCCGAGCCCTATGAGCAGTGATGGGAAAAACCCAGCCACATCGCTATAGGCGAGTAACGCTATGCCTGCGCCCAGCATGGCGACAATGAATTCAAATCTCAGCCTCTTTTTTGGGCTGTGTGGCAGAGATTGGTCGTAGCACTCAGTGAGGCGGGCGCGATCGAGAATGAAGGTTGTGCTGTAATTCATGTGTCGGTGCTATTAAAATAAGTTAGCTGAATATTCTACGGGTAAATAGCCTCAATTCCGAGAGCTAAACGCTATCATTACTGCAATAAAATCAGCTGCTCAAAAGGTAGCTGTAAAAATTAAAAATATGTTTATCGAGATGGTTTTTATTGAGCTCTGTTAGTATCTCAATTTCAGCAAAAATCCTGCCATTACTGACAATCGCACTGTTTTTAACTCAATATTTCAAGGTGTTTTAACTTGCTGTAATACGCTAAAAATATAACGGTAAAATAAATGTTAGCCGCAGCGGCCTAATATTATCCCCCAGCGACACTTTAAAAAGATAAAAAAGTTAAGGCTATATAGTTACGTATAAAAAGTAAGCAGGTGTTACTTTTGCTGCTTTGGTCAGCATTTATGTTGAATCTGCCTTGTCTTAATCTTATCGGTTGAGGTATCGCTTAAATTAACTAAGAGCGTGCCGCATCAACCTATAAAACCTGTTTCATTCAAACAAGCCCCTATGCCAAACTCTTAAACAATATCAATAGCATTGAATCATTCAACGGATTTACCTAATCAATAGCTGTAGCAGTAATGAGGGTAAAATTTAAGCCGAAAATGTTTAATTTAAATGATTCGACAGCTGTCGCATAGAACTGCCAGTTAATTAATGCCAGCCACAAATATGGCGGCTTATACTGACTACACACAGACATCGAAAGGGTCGGTATTTAGATTGATGATCTCTGTTCGAATACCTATACCGTCTACTGGTATTTAAGACATGTAATTACCTTGCGAGATATACATGAGTGTGATGTTTAGTGCGGCATTATTTGGCGCAATGAATTAGCATAGCCCTTCACTCTTTGACTTTACCGCGTTATGACTTCAATAGACTCCTCACCACTGCCGCGCAGCCTCGATATTGGCCAGAGTATTATGCACTTTGAGATACTTGAGGTGTTTCCCGTTGGCGGATTTGGTATTACTTATCGCGCTTGGGACAGCAAGCTTAACCGTCAGGTGGCTATTAAAGAGTATTTTCCGCAAGAGTTGGCGTGCCGATGTTTACAGGCTGGTGAAATACGCGTTATACCCGTGGCGGGGCGAGAGGCAGAGTTTAACTATCGTCTGCAGCAGTATCTGGATGAAGCGCGTATTCTGGCCAGTTTTAATCACCCCAATATTATTAAGGTGTACGACTTTTTTGAGGTGTCTGGTACCGCTTATATCGTCATGGAATACGCCGAGGGGCAGTCGTTAAAGGCCTTGCTGGCCGGTGCCGGTGTATTGTCGCAACGGCAGTGTCGGCAGATATTTGAGCCGATTCTTGAGGGACTGGTGCAGGTACATGCGGCGGGATTTTTACACCGTGATATTAAACCGGACAATATCTATGTGCGCGAGAGTGGGGAGCCGGTATTGATTGATTTTGGCGCCGCGCGCGAGCACCAACAGACTCCCGATAAGCAAAAAACCATGACCGCTATGGTATCGCTCGGCTACGCCCCGCCCGAACAGTATTCGCGTGACTCTAAATGGCTTGGACCTTGGTCTGACCTGTATTCTATTGGTGCTTGCCTTTACCACTGTGTTAACGGCAATGCGCCGGAAGAATCGACTGAGCGGCAGACGCACCTCAATGAAGACGGCTTTGACCCGCTCAAGTCGGCAAAAACTAGCGGTAATAATAGTTATGGCAGCGATTTTTTGGGCTTGATCGATAGCTTACTGCAGCTGAGGGTAAAGCAACGCCCGCAAACGGTAGCGCAGGTGTTGCTGCTTATTGATCGGTTACAGCCCGAGCCCCAGCTGGGGCAGGCGTGCCAACAGGATTTGGCCGCGTTACTGGCGCCCGCTGCTCAGGTGGCGACGGCAGGCTCAGTGGTCAGCGGCAGTCAAGAGGTCCCAGCGACACAGATTAATGTTGAATCAGCGACCCTTATTACAGCATCCGGCAACAAAAAATCACGGTCTTTTATCCTCGTCCTCAGTGTATCGCTATCGCTAATAGTATTAGGGCTATTGAGCGTGGGCTGGTTCGTTGGTAGCAGCGAACCTGCAGCAGAGCTTAATCTTGATACAGGGCTGTCCAGTGTTAAGGCCGAGCCTGTTGCCTCTAATGGTGATGACTACAAATTACAGCCAGAAGACTTGTTTTCTGGCGCCGTGCCGGTCGAGCAATCGAAGTCTACCTGCTCACAGCATGACCATAATGCTGGGGATTTTCCCCCTTGGCAGGAATCTAAGGCTTACCAAAGTGGCGACAAAGTTAGCCACCAGAATCTGGTGTGGTCCGCCAGTTGGTGGACTCAGTCGCAGCTGCCGGGTAGCGAGGATGTATGGCTACTTCATAGCGAGGTTGAGCAGTCTTGGTCAGAGCAAAAAGTCTACAACGGTGGGAGTGAGGTAAATTATCTGGGCCGACGTTTCAGGGCCAACTGGTGGAGTCAGGGAGATATCCCAGGGCCTTCTGAGGCTTGGGTGGATATCGGCGTTTCGACCTGCGCATAAGGACTGCAGTCATGGCTGGCTAATATCAGCGGGCAGTGACTTCAGCCGCGCGGCCAGAGATTGGAGTTTCTACGAGTGTATAAATACGCTTGTTTGAGACGGTTATATTTAGCTCGCAAACCTGTCATAAGTATGAAATGTGTTAGCCATATTAATCTATTGCTGAACCATTAAACGCTTGCAATTTACATGCTGGCACTGCTTTCGTTGTGCCTGTTCGATAATGCATCATTTTTTGAAAGCCAGTCATAGCATGCTCTGCAGACGAGTCACACAAGCTGTTCACAATGTTATCCACATATTCTGTGGGTAACATTATTACTTTGGGTGAAGTGGTTTGTGCGAAATTTGCCCGGTCCGGATGTTCGCAGTTATGTCCGCGGCCTTCGCCACATACAGTGCTGCACTAGTGCGAGCCAAAGCGTTATCACATTTTCATCGCTATTAACTTGCACCAAGCTTCACTGGGCTGTGAGCTTAGGCTATAACTGCACCTAATATGTTGCGTAATTAGTCGCTACGCCATGATTACCTGACTAAGTCTAGTTGCTTTAGTTGCTTTAGACGCAGGCGGTATTGAATATGAACCCATGGCTGTTAATGCTGGGCTGTGTTTTTTCTGCCGAATTAAAAAAGCCTGCTCATCGTAAGATGCGCAGGCTTTTTCGTGAACTACTAGCCAAGAGCATTAGTCTTGATAGTTCTCTATCGATGGGCAGCTGCAAATAAGGTTGCGATCACCATAAACGTTATCGATACGGTTTACTGACGGCCACACCTTATGGTTCTTTAGCCAAGGGGCTGGGCGGCCAGCTGTTTCGCGGCTGTAAGCTCTGTCCCAGGATTCAGCCATCACATCATCCTGAGTGTGTGGTGCATGATGCAGCGCGCTGGCATCGAGCTCGATATCTCCGGCGGCCACAGCGGCAATTTCCTTGCGGATGATGATCATGGCTTCACAGAAACGGTCGAGCTCCATTTTCGACTCCGACTCGGTCGGCTCGATCATCAGTGTGCCCGCCACCGGAAAACTCATAGTCGGGGCGTGGAAGCCAAAGTCCATCAGGCGCTTGGCGATGTCTTCTTCGCTAATACCGCTGGCTTCTTTTAATGGGCGCAAGTCTAGTAGGCACTCGTGGGCGACAAAGCCGTTAGTGCCCTTGTAGAGTATTGGGTAGTGTTCCTCCAGTTTCTTGGCCACATAGTTGGCGGTTAATATGGCGTATTCAGTGGCGTTTTTCATGCCTTCAGCGCCCATCATGCGGATGTACATCCAGCTGATAGGCAAAATTGAAGCTGAGCCCCATGCGGCGGCGGATATAGTGCCATTTTCAATGCGAGTATCTGGCACTGGTTGAGTCGGGTGCGCCGGTAAAAATGGCTGCAAGTGTGCGCCGACACCAATTGGGCCAACGCCGGGACCACCACCGCCATGTGGGATGCAAAAGGTCTTGTGCAGGTTCAGGTGCGAGACGTCACCGCCAAATTTGCCAGGCGACGCTACGCCTACCAGTGCGTTCATGTTGGCACCATCGATGTAAACCTGAGCGCCGACTGCGTGAATCATCTCGCACAGCTGAGTGATACCCTCTTCAAATACACCGTGGGTGGATGGATAGGTGACCATAATGCAGGCGATATTTTCGCCATGCTGGTCGATCTTGTCGGCCAAGTCAGCCAGATCAACATTGCCTTTCTCGTCGCACTTGGTGACCACAACTTTCATACCGACCATCTGTGCCGAGGCCGGATTTGTGCCGTGAGCCGACGATGGAATTAGGCAAATGTTGCGGTCGTCATTGTTAGACTCAAAGTATTTTTTGATCGCTACAAGACCCGCATACTCACCTTGCGATCCTGCGTTGGGTTGCAAGCTCACCGCGTCGTAGCCGGTGCAGGCTTCAAGCATCTGCTGCAGTTGCTCGAACAAAATTCTGTAGCCGTCGGCTTGATCCATCGGCGCAAAAGGGTGCATGCGACCAAATTCTGGCCAAGTCACCGGAATCATTTCGGCGGTGGCATTGAGTTTCATGGTGCAGGAGCCCAAAGGAATCATTGAGTGGTTTAGGGCCACATCTTTCGATTCTAGCCGCTTGAGGTAGCGCAGCATCTCTGTCTCACTGTGGTAGCTGGAGAACACCGGGTGCGACAATATTGCATCATCGCGCAATAGTGACGGCTTAATAGAGGTACTGCCAGCGAGGCTGGCATCCAGTGCATCGACATCGGTGCTGGCGCCAAACAGGCTCAACAGGTCGGCGACATCAGCGGCGCTGGTGGTTTCGTTCAAGCTGATAACCAGCTTGTTCGAATTGACAGTGCGCAGGTTAATACCGGCGGCAATAGCCTGGGTATAAATAGCGGCAGTCTGCTCACCACTATTGACACAAACCGTATCGAAGAAGTTATCGCTGGCCAGCGAAAAGCCTGCATCTTTGATGCCGGTGGCCAAAATTCCAGCTTGGCGGTTAATGCGGGTGGCAATACGCTTCAAGCCCTCTGGACCGTGGTAAATAGCGTAAAACACGCTCATTACTGCCAGCAATACCTGCGAGGTGCAGATGTTAGAGTTGGCCTTCTCGCGGCGAATATGCTGCTCACGAGTTTGCATGGCCATGCGCAGAGCCTGCTTGCCACGCACATCAATAGATACGCCGATAATGCGGCCAGGTGCCGAGCGTTTGAACTTATCGCGAAAGGCAAAGAAGGCCGCGTGCGGACCACCAAAGCCCATAGGTACACCGAAGCGTTGACTGGTGCCGACCACAACATCGGCACCCATAGAACCTGGGCTTTGCAGTAACACTAGACTCATTATATCGGCGGCCACGGTGACCAAGATATGACGGGCATGGGCGTCGGTAATAATATCGGTCAAATCGGTGATTTCACCGCTAGAACCAGGATAAGACAGCAGCGCGCCAAAGCATTCTGTATCGGCTAACTGTTCTAGTGGTGCCACGATCACGTCAAAGTCAAAGTGCTCAGCGCGAGTTTTTACCACAGCGATAGTCTGCGGGTGGGTGTTGGCGTCGACAAAAAACACGTCGGATTTGTTCTTCTTGTTCTGGCGCTTGCACATGGCCATGGCTTCGGCTGCCGCGGTGCCTTCATCTAGCATGGAGGCGTTGGCCAGCTCCATTCCCGTCAGATCGATAATCATCTGCTGAAAATTGAGCAGGCCCTCGAGACGACCTTGGGCAATTTCTGGCTGGTAGGGTGTGTAGGCGGTGTACCAGCCCGGATTTTCCAGTACATTGCGTAGCACTACGTTGGGCACAATGGTGTCGTGATAGCCTTGGCCCAAATAACTTTTGAATATTTGGTTTTGGTCGGCTATTGCTTTTAGTTCGTTCAAAGCGCTTTGCTCGGTGATAGCGTCTTGAATATTGAGTTTCTGGTTTAAACGAATCTGTGCCGGCACAGTCTTTTCGATTAGCTCTTCAATGCTGGCAACACCAAGGGTGTCTAGCATGGCGCTGGTTTGTGCCGCGTCTGGGCCAATATGACGGCCGACAAATTCGTCGCGTTTTTCCAGCTGTAGTAGAGTATTTTTCAGAAATGACATAGGGCTTCCCAAGCTTAATTACAGCGGTTTGGCTGTCATTGTAAAAAGTTTTAATAAAAGAGTGATATCAACTTGTCAAAAACAGGCGCGGTATTATAGCAACTTGAAGGAATTGGCGAAATCAATGATAAGAAAATATTGTGTAAGAAAATAGTGTCAAAGTTTTGGCTTGTAAGCATGTGCTGCTAGGCTAAAAATATCTGAATGAACTTGGAATGGGGTTGGCGCTATCGAACTGGATATCTCTTCGGTTATATTTATCGTCATGATCGCTGTATTCGCCTATCGAGGTTATGGTCATGGGTTAATAGAGGCTCTCTCTCGGGTGGGCGGCATACTGGCTGGTTATGCCATGGCTATTTGGGCTGGGCCAAACGTCGCTCTGTGGCTGGAGCAGAACACTCTGATCTCAGGTGTATTGGCATTTGTACTGACACCACCCTTGCTGCTGATGTCGACTTTCTGGGCGGTAGATTTAATTTTTGACGCTATTGAACAGGCCTACGGTCACCATGTTGAGGATACGCGCTTATCGCACTATGGCGGCATAGTCGTGGGAGCTATACTGGGGGTGGTGCTGGCTATTGTCTCGGTATGGCTTTACGTTCTGGTGCGCGATGCACTGCTTACGCGCCCCTCAACACAGCCGTTTCAGCCTAACGACAGCGCCATTGAACGCGCCATTGGTCATGCGGTGGGTGGGGCGAGTCACCTGGCTATGGGCCGCTTTGATTTACAAGGCTCTGCTGCTGTGCGGGCGGCAAACTTTATGGCGCAGCCAGCGCTGGTCATTCGGCAAATACAGGCCTTATGGGGCAACATAGATTTGCGTTATTTATTGCAGGCGCAGGCGTTAAAACCGGTACTTAGCAGCAGAAATTTAGCGGCACTGCAGCGTGAACATAGCTTTCAGCAGCTGCTGCATGATCCTTCGCTGCAGCAGTTTCTTGTTGATATGCAGTTAGTCGACCCTAAGAATGACTACAGTCGTGCTCTGGCCTACAAATTGATGCAATTGTGGATCTGGATTGAGGCGGTCAAATACGACCCCGTAGTACTGGCAACTTTAGCGGATAAAAGTCTACACGACGCGGTGGACTCCAATAATCCCACTCAGCTACTGCTACATCCCGGCGTGTTAAAATTGTTGCGCCAGGCGCTGAGTGAACGAGACGAGAGAATACCGCTGTTGTCGGCCCATATGACCGCAGGGCTACCTCGGCCTGAGCCCACCAATGAACCCGTTTCAGGGCTAAGATAACCACATAACGAAGAGCACAGTGTCTGCTTAACTTCCGTTTGAGTGGTGGGCAAAAGTCCCAAGCTCAAAGCTCAAAGTATGCAATCATGGTTGCTTCTCCCAATGGCGGCTGAAACGGTTATGCGATCAATAAACGGTCAGCTGAGAAGTAATTTCAGGTCTAGATAAAGTTTTTATTGTCAAAGGGGTTAAATTTCGGTACTTTGCACGCCGCTGAAGCCAACATAGGCTTACAACAGCAATGTCGGAGTGTAGCGCAGCTTGGTAGCGCATCTGGTTTGGGACCAGAGGGTCGTAGGTTCGAATCCTATCACTCCGACCATATTCTAAAGCCCCGTAGGTTAAAACCTGCGGGGCTTTTTCGTTTCTGGTTTGGGAGTATTCAGATTAGACCTAGGTTTGATTGCTATCACTAAGACCCTATTTTAAAGCTCCGTAGGTTAAAACCTGCGGGGCTTTTTCGTTTCTGGTTTGGGGATATTCAAATTAGTCGTAGGTTTGATTGTTATAACTAAGGCTCTATTTTAACGCCCAGTAGGATAATAGCTGCGGGTCTTTTTCGTTTCGGGTTTGGGAGCATTCAGATTAGTCGCAGGTTAAAACTCTACAACGAAGTCTCTATTCTAAAACCCAGTAGATGGACTTACGTTTGACTCCATTAGTGGTGGTTGAGTGTCATAGGACCGTCGGCATGAGCAGTCATCCGTTACCTGGGCGCTTAAATCTACTCTGTTAATTCTGCGGCTGTCACAATAAAAAAGGGCTGACATTCGATGTGTCAGCCCTTTTTTATTGTCTGTCGTTTACGTCGATGATTTACGCCAATGCGTAAAACAATCCGTCGTTATCAAATTGGTTTTGCGCCAGAGTGTCATCGACAATTTTTTTGGTCACTACGCTGCATTTACCGCACTGGCTAGTAGCGCCCAGTTGCTTACGTACTTTGCGCAGGCTGGAGGCGCCATTGATTACCGCGTCGCGGATCTGGCTGTCGGTAATGCCTTTGCAAATGCACACGTACATAGATAAGCCTAAATCTAGTTGTTAGTTGAGAAGCTTAATAATAATTATTCTCAATCATTAATGAGATTTTAGTACGAATGAGAATTTGTGTCAATAAGAAGTGGGGCGATTTCCATGATCTATTCGCCGACGTTAATAGTGGGCAGGCTATAGAGGCAATTTAAAAAATTTATGGGACATAAAAAGTGGGGCGTGTATTATAGCTGGGTGCTATGAGTGCTATGTTTTTTATTATGGTAACCATGCAAAAAATAAGGTTTATTCAAGTAGCAGCTAAACTGTTAGCTGCTATTGTTAGTGGCTATTATTGAGCCAATTCAATTATTTAAGGATCTCTAAAATGGGCGTACTCGTAGGTAAGCAAGCACCAGATTTCACAGCACCAGCTGTACTTGGCAGTGGCGAAATCGTCGACGGTTTCTCTTTGTCTGAAACTATCAAGGGCAAGAAAGCGGTTGTTTTCTTCTACCCTCTGGATTTCACTTTTGTGTGCCCATCTGAGCTGCTGGCTTTCGATCACCGCATCGAAGAATTCAACAAGCGTGGCGTTGAAGTGATCGGTGTTTCTATCGATTCACACTTTAGCCATAATGCATGGCGCAACACCCCTGTTAACGAAGGCGGTATTGGCCCAGTTAACTACGCACTGGTTGCCGATATTAACCACGCTATCTGTAAAGCTTACGATGTTGAAGCCGACATGGGCGTAGCTTACCGCGGTTCTTTTCTGATCGACGAAGACGGTCTGGTTCGTCACCAGGTGGTTAACGACTTGCCACTGGGCCGCAACGTAGACGAAATGCTGCGTATGGTTGACGCTTTGGCGTTTCACCAGGAGCACGGCGAAGTTTGCCCTGCTGGCTGGAAAGACGGCGATGCGGGCATGACAGCTTCACCAGAAGGTGTAGCGTCGTACCTCAAAGATAACGCTGATCAGCTTTAAAAATGCGCTTTTTGCTCGATAGCTTTGTTGCTGCGGTGCTTATGTTCAGGATGAACGGTATGCCGTGGTTGCATGGATGCAAAAGAGCGGTCGGCTGGTCACATACTTAATGTATGTTCCCGCCCTGTGCGCTGCAGCGCCTCGCACTCGAACAAAAATCACTATTTTTAGTTGAGCTTTGCGTTCAGCTAAAAAGACATAAAAAAACCGACCCATGGGGTCGGTTTTTTTATGTCTGGGGTTTGGTGGGGTTAGATACCTAAGTGCTTTTAAGTCTGTTGTTGGTGTTCTTCGTTCAGGGGGATTGATGCCGCGAAATTAAGTGTAGATGAAGCCTTGGCTAAACGTGGTTTTCGGGTCAGTATAAGCTGCTTGCGGGTAGAAAAAGCTTTGAGTGTGGCAATGTAAAAGGGGGCGGAGTGAATTAAATTTCTGACCTCGGTCGGCCCTGTTTGAAGCGGCCTAATTTAATTTTTAGTTATTCACTCCGACCCCTTTTACTGGCGTTATAGCCAAAATTGACATCTCGAACGTAAAAGCGTACGCTTTATGGCCTG
>CAWVSV010000066.1:0-13271 GCA_963933095.1 uncultured Cellvibrionales bacterium | reverse complement strand
ACAGCGGAGCCATATTAGAAACTAGTAACGCAGCTTCTAAGAGAAACCACTTTAGGGTGGTTTTTTTATGCCTGCTATTCGAGGAACCACTCGGGTTCGAGCGCATTCCCTACCGAGACAGCGGAGCCATATTAGAAACTAGTAACGCAGCTTCTAAGAGAAACCACTTTAGGGTGGTTTTTTTATGCCTGCTATTCGAGGAACCACTGGGGTTCGAGCGCATTCATAATTCAAGATAGCGAACTGACCAGATCGCTTTTATCTCTGCGGAACGAATCCATACCTCCTATGCCCAGCTGGTTTTACTTTTTGTAGCGGTCGCGCTATTAATTAGCAGATTTACCCAGCAGCGGCTTAAAAGTCGCGCCCTACTCTTCATGCTAGTGCTATTTTTAACATGGTTAGGTTTGGGCCTCGGCAGCGAGTGAACCAGGATGACCCTGATGAAGGTTACAGCAAGGTACAATACAGCACAGAAGCCGCTGGTTTGAGCGAGAGCGATAAAAAGCGCCAGCCCATTAACATCATGCCACCGGCTCGGTCTAAGTCAGCTACCTGGCAACAATCTACTCAATAGCTCTGCATTGGTTGGGTACTGTTCAAGCAGCGCCACAAGTTTCCTTGCACCCTCGACAGGTTTAAGATCGGTCAGCGCTCGGCGCAACTTTATGACACTTTCAATATCTTTTGGCTTCAGAAGAAGCTCCTCACGGCGTGTGCTACTTTTGGCAATATCCAGCGCGGGAAAAATACGTAAACTGGCAGCCTCACGCGATAAAACCAGTTCCATATTGCCCGTGCCTTTGAACTCCTCAAAGATCACCTGATCCATTCGACTGCCGGTATCCACAAGTATGGTCGCGAGAATAGTCAGTGAACCGCCATTTTCAATCTTGCGAGCAGCGCCAAACAGTTTTCTGGGTATCTCCAAGGCTCGGGCATCAACCCCGCCCGACATAGTGCGGCCGCTGCTCTTTCGCTCTGCATTATGCACTCGCGAGAGTCGAGTTAGGGAATCAATAACAATCATGACATCGTGACCAGCACCGGCTTCTTTACGGGCGAGATCAAGCAGGTTATCGGCCACGCGAACGTGCTGATCATAGCTTTCATCCGAGGATGAAGCATGTACCTGTGCTGGCACACTGCGCTTAAAATCGGTCACTTCCTCGGGCCGCTCGTCAATAAGCAGCGCATAAAGCTTTATCTCCGGATAAGCTTTCCCCACCGCTTGGCAAACATGTTTCAAAATGGTTGTTTTGCCCGACCCCGGTGGGGCCACAATCAAACCTCGCTGCCCCATGCCGATGGGCGAGATCATATCGATCGCTCGGGTGGTAAGTTGCTGGGAGCCTAATTCAAGGCGAATGCACTGATTAGGGTTGATGGCTACGCCATTTGAAAAACGCTTGTGTGGGTCTGCATGGGGGATATCATTCACGTCTGCAGTTACTGACTTGGCGACTTTGTTTCTTTTGACCGCTAAGGATAATGTTTTTCTCGTCATGGTATTGGTATGTAACTCTTTGTATTAAGTGCTAGCCGTGGATTTGTTGAAGCCTGAAGCAAAGCACTTTGGAATGTTCGCGCGCAACGAAACCAATCGACAACCGCATATAACTCACTGGTTACAGATCCAGATTGCGCTTTAATACCTTTGAAGAGGTAATGATGCGGGTAGTACGATAAAGCTCAGGATGCTTGTCACTATTGGCGTAGCGCGTTGGATCTCCTGATGACGGGCTAACAAACCAAGAGACTTCTGGGCGAGGCTCACCCAGTTGTTTTTTTAGCGCTTGTGCCGTGATGCCGAGCGCTTCGGCCGCCGCATTATAAGTGCAGCGTGTTTTAACTGTGTTTATATAGTCAATTACCACATTAATTTTGTCATGCACCACAATAATCCCCTTATAAAGTAAATGCCAAAAACAGTAGCGCTAAGTTTAACGGCCACTTCTGCTCATGAGTTACACACTTATAGATCAAAGTGTTATTTTCAGACCACTAATATCGACCTTGTCCAGACTCAGACCTGCTAGTACTGCATCACCCTAATAGGGTAAAACAAACTCACATCTCAACGCCTGAATGACAAAAATCATTGTCACGATATTCGAGAGCAATAAATTCAAAGACTGTTATCGGCTCGAAATCACTTTAGCGTAGGTTTACTGAGAATATGCTCTCTAGTGTTTCAATGAAACACTAGATGTTCTCAATTTCGAGTCATCAGTTAAGAGTTGATACTCTCAATTTATGCAGCATTTTTTACTGTCTAACGATTCAGTCTAATCTTCTGTCAATGGTGGCTGTTCAGCCTCATCACCAACAGAACTCTTTTCTAGCTTCTTTAAGCGTTTTTCTTCCTTTTTCTTCTTTTTAGCAAGCTCTTTTTGCCGTTTTTCAAATGAGTAATTAGGCTTCGCCATTAGAGTTCTCTATCATTAATTTGTTATATAAGTGATCTTTCAACACAGGCATGTAACACAAACAGTAGACATCCATTAAGTAACACTATCTCGATAGGTACTTCTAGGCTCACTGGAGCTGATACCGCCGTTAATTAGACCCCTGCTTATACTGATTGTAAGGCATTACAGTTTATTCGGATACGCTTAGTCAATTTGCAAAGCCAATAGGGGACAGTGAAAATTGACCGATTAACGCAACATATACGCCAAGGCTTTCAAAAAAACAGTCAAAGACTGTAACTACATTCACTGCCACAAGGGATAAATCGATAGCCTCAATTTTATCAGCGACTAGTAGAATACAGCCCGCTAAGACATAAAGGCATTTCACTGAGTCCCATGCGCGCCCAAGATATTAACGACACGGAGAGATTAACTAACTGCAGCTCCACGAACACGAGCTAGATTTAACTTTCTTCAACAAACTGGCTCGAACAAGGTCTTCCCGACAGAGGCTGCAGGTTAGTAACACTACTTTCGAACCTTGTACAAAGTTAGAAGGCAGAAGCCTCTTACGCCTTAACTTTGTTGATTAACCTTCCATAAATCATGCATAGGCTTGGCAATTACTCCCATTAGCTACATGCATATGATTATGGATATTCTGACATGCGACATGAGTGCAACGATACATCGCCCAAAACGTCTATTTTTGGGGCTCTACGCTCTGAAATCTTTCAGTTGATGACGCTTTTTATGTTCGGCTGTTACTGGTGGCTTGGCCATTCGCTGAGGGCTTTCCCGGCATTATTAGCCCAAGAATCTTACATTGCAGAAATTACTTCCAGTCTTGCAAACCATATTTAGCCAGAATGACACTCAGCTCCCCAGATAAGCGCAATTTTTGAATGCCCGCCGAAAATAGTTGCGCATATTTTTTTGATGAGTCCTTTACTGGTGAGCAGGCGATATACAAATTTCCCGGGTTCTGGGTCGTTCCGGCAGTGCGGATTTTATCGGAGGCACCCATTTTCTCTAGCTTTGCCTCCATAACCACATCTATTTCTACGACCACATCCACTCGCCCATTGGCTAACATTTTGATGTGGTTTTCCAGTGCGTTGTTAGTGTTAATAGAGTGTATTTTTGCAGTCGATCGATACTTTTCAATATAAACATCAAGCTCAGGACTGTAGGCATAACCACCGATAATGCCTAACTTCACATCCCTAAGCGACTCAATGCCATCATAATTCCAGGTACTGTCATTTTTTACATAAAATGTATCTACAGAATAGCCCCAAGATTCTTCGGGAAAAATGAAGTCAGGCGCATCATCGATAAAGGCCCCTACCACACAGTCGATTTTGCCTTTTCTTACCGCCTCAAGACTGCGCAACCAAAGCATGGGTTTGTAGTCCATAGTGAGCCCGTGATCCGATAAGATAATATCGGCCAACTCGATCATATAGCCAGGGTCACTGCTATCAGGCATACCATTGAAAGGCAGCCACTGGTCTGCCCGAATAGACACTGTTTCGGCCATTGCCATACTAGGAATCAGATGATGCACATGCAAAACAAGGGCAAACAAAAAAGTGAATCTAGCGCTCATATGGGTCTTAACCTAGTGCAAAATAAAACGTATCAAAAGTCTAGAACAGCCATAGACTGAAAATAATTCGCCGGTGAATTGGTAGTTAATAGTCGATTATAGCAACAAAGACGGTGATATAACCGTACATACAGTTACCAAACTCACAGACTCACCGGTGTCGTTAACAGACACATCATATTATCTTTGCGTATGCCACTATAAATGCAGGCCCACGCTCTATGTCCCTAAAAGCTGGCAGCCCCTTGAATACCAACAAAGTGAAGCCTAATACTTTAAAACAGTATCTACCATTTCATTGTCGAAATAGTCGCACACGCTATCAGAGTCGACCCATTCGCTCCTAAGCGTCGACATAATTGAGCGTTAGCTTGACATTGTTAAGTTGCCGCCGGCGCTTTAGAGCAACTTAAATAAAATCTCACACAAATAAAGCAACGCTATATAATTAATGACTGGCACAAATATGGCGTTCTCGCTGATCCGATAACAGCTCATATATAAATACTATTGAAAGCATATTGGACTAAAGGTCAATGCAGAGGTTCTGCTCTAGCGCTCACTTCTGGTGCAGTTATTTGCTCCAAATGGCGGAAATCAATTAAAAGCAATAATCTGTAGGATTGTGTAATAGCAAACACTGCCATTATGTGAATAGACAAATCTGCATAGAGCCTAAGCCAATGACAACTATTAGCTCAAACCTGAACCTCGATTTCTCCAAACAAGCTGTACTCAAAAGCGATGAATTGGAGTGGCTACCCAGCCCACTGCCGGGCGTTTGTCGCAAACCGCTGGCTCGCGAGGGACGCGAGAGTGGTCACGCAACCAGTATCGTACGTTACGCCCCCGGTTCAAGCTTTAACCCTCACAAACATCCGTTGGGAGAAGAAATATTAGTTCTTGAAGGGATCTTCTCAGACGAAAATGGCGACTACCCCAGCGGTAGCTACATTCGTAATCCACCAGGCTCCAGCCACGCGCCGTTCAGCAAAGACGGCTGTGTGCTTTTTGTAAAACTGCAGCAATTTGATCCGCGCGATACCCAAGCCATATATATCAATACCGCCACTACCGAATGGCTGCCTGGCCAAGGTGGCCTGCAGGTAATGCCACTGCACCAATTTGAGGGATCAAGCACGGCATTGGTGAAATGGCCGGCGGGAGAGCACTTTGCGCCTCATATGCATTACGGCGGGGAGGAGATTCTAGTGTTAAGCGGTGAATTTATCGACGAACATGGCCTCTATCCCGCAGGTAGCTGGATCAGAAGCCCGCATCTAAGCAAACATTGCCCTTATGTAGAACAAGAGACAGTTATTTTAGTCAAAGTCGGGCACCTGCCCAGCTAAATCATGGATCGATTGCTAACCCAATAAAATCCGCATCTCCAGACACGGTCATTGTAGTTACTTAGAATAAGAGACCATTATTTTAGTCAAAATCCGACATCATCCAAGATAAACCGCAGCAAAGCATCTAGCTAAGGCGATGCCCTTTCATTAATTGCCAGTATATATGTCTTTATGTTGAACAACAGACCGTTATTCTCGTAAAGATCGAATATTTACTTTGTAAGACGCTTGAAAATTAATGCCGGTCAAGTATATTGGGAATATGTATATATCATCTTGCAACCACATTTTAAGGAGTAAGTTTTGGATCCAGTATCATTGCTATTCTCCGCTTACTTAAATTCAGTTCAAAATTTGGCGTTGACGCCCCCTGAAGACACGGACCCTGTTGGTAAAAGTTCAGCGGCCCTAATTATTAATTACAAGGGTAATTCAGTGCCCTTTGAATATCAGAGCTGGACTATTAAAAATGATAGCGTCTGCGATGAGTACTCTCTGCGAAGCACTAAGTACTCGAACTGCACAACTCGAGCGACCATGATATTCAATAAGCTATGCACTCAGCTTAAACGTACAGCAAACGATGATCCGGATTTTATACAAACAAAAATCATGTACTGTAATGCCGCTGTGTTTTATGAGCCTAGCCAAGCTGTCGTAATCAGTGACCTGCACAAGTCACAATTAAAGAAGGCTAAAAAAATATGTACTGCTGCTATTGCCTTCGTTATGGCGAGTCGTGAGGGCTCACAAATAGGTAATAGAAACCGTGTGTGCAGCAATTACTTAGCTTTGAAAAAGTCCATCTTCGATACTTAAGTTGAGCACATTTTTTAATGTCGTGCCGCCAAGATAACCAGCAATAGATAACTCTTATGCATTCAATCTTTGTATTAATTACAAGTATGTTTTTTTAAAGCTAGAGTTGTTTGGCTCGGAAAAAACGGCGGACACACACCCAGTTAAATGAGCAGATTTGACGCCGGCATGAGCTTATAACTGAATAGTCGTTATGTACTTTAAGCAATTCTCGTGCTGAGCTGTTGGCTTATCGACGATTACAGCCACTAACCCAAGAGTATCTGCATTATCCGCCAACACTGGTGTCAGCATTTCCTGCACGCCGCGCAACAGACATTTATTTTCGTAACAGTCGCGCATTTATACCGGGCAACGGTTGAGAGTTAGCCTTACTCGCGAATATTGGTGACAACATTGATGCCCACACTTCACTTTTAAGACGCAAGTTTTGGATCCTATACTACTGTTTTTTACCGCCTACTGACTTTCCATTCAAAATTCGGCGCTGATTCCTCCTCAAGTCACAGAGCCTACTGAAAACAGACACGCCACTTTAAGCATTGATTACAAAGGTAACTTAGTGCCCTTCCATTATCATAACTGGACATTCGAAAACCAGAGTGTCTGCAAAAAATTTCCGCTACGAAGTACTCGATACTGAAACTGAGCAGTACATGCGCATGAACTGTTTGATAAGCTTTGCAGACAGCAAGTGAAGACTTTAGAGTTCAATAAAAAAAGCTATGCACTGCAACGCCGCTGTGTCTTATCAGCCAAGCTGATGATAGTTAGTGACCTTCATAAGTCAATTCTAAAAAAAGCTAAGAAAAACTCCAGTACCGCGATTATGTTCGTTATGGCCAGTCGTGAAGCTTCGCTGATCGGCAATAGAAACCGATTGTGCAGCAGCTACATTGCCCTGAAAAAGTCTATCCACGAAACCTAGCGGCTTCTGTCTCTTTGCCTTTAGTACTGCCATATCTAACTAGGTTTTGGTAACTAAAGGAGGAGCTGTGTTCTTCATCTACCAGCAAGTCACTTGCTGCCTTCCATCTTCGCTTTCAGGTCTGCGAATGGATTAAACGTAGCGGCTTCTGTCTCTTTGCCTTTAGTACTGCCATATCTAACTAGGTTTTGGTAACTAAAGGAGGAGCTGTGTTCTTCATCTACCAGCAAGTCACTTGCTGCCTTCCATCTTCGCTTTCAGGTCTGCGAATGGATTAAACGTAGCGGCTTCTGTCTCTTTGCCTTTAGTACTGCCATATCTAACTAGGTTCTCAAATTTAGTATGCTCTTCATCATGGCAATACACACACAAAAGCTCCCAATTACTGCCGTCAGGCGGATTGTTGTCGTGATCGTGATCGCGGTGATGAACGGTCAGCTCGCTGAGGTTGGTGCGAGTAAATTCACGGGCGCAGCGGCCACAAACCCAAGGGTACATCTTTAGGGTTTTTTCACGATAGCCGCCTTCGCGCTTGGCGATGTAATCGCGCTGCTCGGCGAGGATACGATCGAGTTTACTGGTGTCTTTTGGAGCGCTCATTATTGGTCCTATTTACATCTGTCTATATGCGTCTATTTTTCATTATTCTATCCAGCCACCCCGTTCAGGTCCATTTAATATCAGCGCAATTGAACATTATAAACCACAGAAATAATAATGATTATTACTCGTATTAAAAATAGTTGACCATCACGGCATATACAGCTAATCAGCAGTCCAGAGCTGCTACTCGAGATACAATAGTTTTAAAATAATGCCCACCAAAAAAGAGCAAGGCTATATCAGCCCTACCCTTTGGCTGAACTTGACCCTACCATTTATCTCGCTTGGCTCTAAGTGCGATAAACACTTCTCGCTCTGTCGCGCCCTCAACATTTAAATTTCTTTTTATTGCATCATTACTCAACCTAAAAAATGGATTAAAGAGTCGTTCATCAGCAATAGTGGTTGTGATATTACTGTCTTGCCAATCGTGCCCTTTGGTTTTTTCAAGCCACGCTTTAGCCACACGATTATGGACGTCGATACTGAGTGAAAACTCTAAGTTATTGGTTAAATATTCATGACCAGGGTAAACAGTGACACTATCGTCAAGAACATGAAATTGCTGCGCTAAGGTAGTGTAGAGATCTTCAACGCTAGCACCGACTGCACGGCAGTGGCCAACACCGGCATTAAATAATATATCGCCGGAAAATACTGCCAACGGTTTTTTATCGCTGCTCGCTTGTAATAATAGACAGACATGACCGCGCGAATGACCTGGTGTATCAAGTACTTTGAGCTGATGCAGTACATCGATAGTAATCGTATCACCGGCACTTAAGGCGCGACTAAAACCTGGAATTAACTGACCGCAATCTGGATGACCAGCGACTACCGAGCAAGCCATTAAACGCAACAGCGCTTGGTTACCACAGGTGTGGTCGTCGTGCTCATGGGTATTAATAATACCCACTAAGCTGGCATCCAATTCATGAAGCTTATCCGCCACCACTTGGCCATCGAATGGGTCGATACACCAGTATTGCCGATCAGTATTGCCGATCAGATAAGTGAAATTTCGCAGCGGGCTGTGGGTGTAAAGTTGAATAACATTCATGCTCAAATTCCGGCCGGTTTATTGAAGGCTTGCCCACTACTGGCAATCCACATAGTATCTGGGCCTATATTTTATCACCTCAAGGAAGTTCAGCTATGTTTTCACGCAAACTATTGTCTATTGCCATCATATCTTCGACCGTTGCCCTGTCAGCCTGTAACGATCGGCAACCTGAAGCCGTGAGCGTCGAATCGGCACCTGTGATGTTAGAGACAGTAGAGGTGACCGTTGAGGCCGCGCCAGTACTGGCAGAAGAAAAACCCTTCCTATCCAGCACTGTTTCTTATCAAGACAGCTCCAAGGTAACCGCTATTGACCATGCTACTCGTGTAGTGACCTTAATGGACGATGAAGGTATGAGCAGCACTATTACCGTCGGCCCAGAAGCTCGTAACCTTGATCAGGTATCCGCGGGTGACTTAGTCACCGTTGAATACGTGACAAACCTGACCATTGAAGTGATTGATACGCCTAACGCCGTACCTGTTGTTGCTAATGTAGTTGCCAGTGTTCGCGCCGAAAAAGGTGAAATGCCAGCTTCCGCAACTATCGAGACTTTGGTTGAAGTGTCCACCGTAGAAGCTATCGACATTGAAGCCAACACTTTCAAACTGAAAGATGCCGATGGCGTTGTTACCGAATACACCGCACGCGATCCGGAGAATCTAATCCGCAGTAAGGTTGGCGATGTGGTGGTAGCCACCCTGACCGAAGCTATGGCTATTTCTGTTAATAAGGCAGCCGCTGAGTAAGTTAAAGCATCAACGGCTTTAACAAAAACGCCGCAGCCAAAAACTGCGGCGTTTTTATATCTGCTCGCCTTTACATATACGATTTTTCACATATACTGACAGACATATATACGGATAAACGAATACACTATGAATCCTGTCGATTTTTTTAAATGCCTGGCCGATAACACCCGCCTGCAGTCACTACTGCTAATTGAGCGCGAGGGCGAGCTGTGTGTATGTGAGCTGACTATGGCCCTGAATGTAAGCCAACCAAAGATCTCTCGCCACCTAGCGCAGCTGAAAAAAAACAATATTCTGCTGGATCGGCGACAGAGCCAGTGGGTGTTCTATCGTATCAACTCTGAACTAGCCCCATGGGCGCAGTCGGTATTGGCACAAACCTTGGCAGCCAATCAAACATTGCTCGCCAAAAATTTAAAGCAGCTTTATAACATGGGCGATCGCCCCGAGCGCTCCAGTGTCTTCTGCTCTTAACTTAGCCATTACAAGGGGGCAAATATGACTAACGATCAATCTGCCTATGGCATCAACGATAATTCTTACCAAGCCGCTGGCGAATTATCTGGCTTAATTAACCTGTGTGATGAGTTTTATCGCATTATGGCAAGCTCTGCTGAGGCAAAGGTAATTTACGCCATGCACCCTGGTGATGACGTTTTATCAAGTAAAAAACTTGCCTATTTTTTATCCGGCTGGCTCGGTGGACCTAAACTTTATCGTGAAAATTTTGGCGCTATCAACATTCCCTGTGCTCATGCTCATTTACCAATAAGCACAAGCGAACGCGATGCCTGGATAATTTGTATGCGCAAGGCGGCTGCAATGCAGCCCTATACCGATGATTTCAAAATCTATTTAATCGAACAATTAAAAGTACCGGCCGGCCGAATACTTCAGGCCTGCGGTAACTGACGACAGATGACTCGATAAGGCAATCAGGCTCCCACAGATCATTTATTTACATACATACTTTGCACACAGGTTTTTATGACTATAAGAATAGGTATCAATGGTTTCGGCCGCATAGGCCGGTTATCTTTTCGCGCCAGCATCGATTGCACAACTCTCGACTCCCCTGAAATGGAAATAGTGCAAATTAACGACCCCGCTGCTAATGCCACTACTATGGCCCACCTGCTGAATTTCGACTCAGTGCAAGGCCGCTGGGCACACGATGCGCAAGCCGACGGCAGCACTATGGTGATCACCACAAGCACAGGCGAGTCGCGTATCGCCTGCACACAGAACTGCGCCATTAGCGACACCGACTGGTCCAGCTGCGACATTGTCATCGATGCCTCGGGCGTGATGAAAACCAAAACTCTGTTGCAGGCTTATCTCGACCAAGGCGTAAAACGGGTGGTCGTGACCGCACCCATCGCTGTTTCTAATGAACAAGAGTGCGGCATACTCAATATCGTCATGGGCGTGAATGAACAGGATTATGATAAAGACTTACACCCAATCGTTACCGCTGCGTCTTGTACCACCAACTGCCTAGCACCTGTAGTAAAAGTGATTCACGAAAGTTTAGGCATCAAGCATGGCAGCATGACCACCATTCACAATATCACCAACACCCAGACGATTATCGATGCGCCGCACAAAGACCTGCGCCGCGCTAGATCCTGCGGCAGTAGCCTAATACCCACAACTACCGGCTCGGCCACCGCCATAACTCAGATATTTCCGGAGTTAACTGGCAAGCTCAACGGTCATGCCGTGCGGGTACCGCTGACCAATGCCTCGCTAACCGACTGTGTCTTTGAACTGCAGCGAGAAACCACAGTTGATGAAGTGAACGCGCTGTTAAAGCATGCCGCCAACAATGCGTTAAAGGGCATCCTCGGCTTTGAAGAGCGGCCGCTAGTTTCCGTAGACTACTGCGGCGACCCTCGCTCCAGTATTATCGATGCCCTCTCGACTATGGTAATCAATGGCACCCAAGTAAAGCTCTACTGCTGGTATGACAATGAGTGGGGCTATGCCAATAGAGTGGCAGAGTTAGCACTGCTAGTAGGGCTGCAAGATAAGGCCTAAACCCATGTTGAAAAATTATTCATCGGCCCTCAAACAGTACTTATTGATAACCGCCAACTACTGGGCCTTCACCGTCACCGACGGCGCCCTACGTATGTTGGTGGTATTGTATTTCTATCAACTGGGCTACAGTCCATTGTCGATTGCACTGCTGTTTGTTTTCTATGAAGTCTTCGGTGTGATCACCAACGGCATGGGTGGCTGGTTGGGTGCGCGCTGGGGCTTAAATAAAACCATGAATATTGGCTTGGGTTTACAAGTGGCCGCCCTATCGATGTTGTTAGTACCCGCTGAATTACTGACCATGGCCTGGGTCATGGCCGCTCAGGCGCTGTCTGGCATAGCCAAAGATCTGAACAAAATGAGCGCCAAAAGCTCAATTAAAATATTACTACCCGAACAGAATAATAACGACAGCATATACAAAGATTGCAACGATCAGCGCCGCCTTTATAAATGGGTGGCTCGACTTACCGGCTCCAAAAATGCTCTCAAAGGTGTGGGATTTTTCCTCGGCGGTGCACTCCTATTCTTACTTGGATTTCAAACCACCGTATTTTTAATGGCGCTGGCCTTAAGTGCGATGTGGTTAATTAGTGTGCGCCTCCTGAAAAAAGATCTGGGCAAGGCCAAACATAAAATTAGCTTCACTCAAATTTTTTCCAAGAGCCCAGCCATTAATAGTCTTTCCGCGGCGCGATTATTTTTATTCGGCGCTCGCGACGTTTGGTTTGTAATAGCGCTGCCCGTTTATTTAAGCACACAACTCAATTGGAGCCACAGCGCCGTAGGCGCTTTTCTAGCACTATGGATTATTGGTTATGGCTTTGTACAAACCATCGCGCCTATTTTAACCAAGACCCATAAAAACCCTCTACCCGACGGCATGAGTGCGTTGCGCTGGGCACTGGCGCTGGCATTTATTCCCGCGGGTATAGCGTTAGCATTAACCGTTAACCTTGCTAGCGAGATAAGCTTACTTTTAGGTCTAGTAATATTTGGCGTGTTTTTCGCTATTAACTCATCGCTACATAGTTATTTAATCGTCAGCTATGCCAATATCAATAGTGTTTCGCTCGATGTAGGATTCTATTACATGGCCAATGCGATGGGACGACTGCTTGGAACAGTATTATCCGGTTGGGTTTATCAAGCCTATGGGCTGGCCGCTTGCTTGTGGATATCGGCAGTTTTTATTGCTATCGCGGCTTTGATCTCATTAGCGCTACCAAGACAGGTTCAGGTATGACAGTGTCAAAAGTTAACTAATACTTATATATAGGTCTTTATTCGGGATGAAGCCACATTTATTACCTGGCAGATTCAATCCTCTTTGGCATTATTGATCTCACTTTTATCCATTCATTTAGAAGTGACCAGTTAAATATTCGCTTATCATTCATCGCTTCGGCATCTCCTAACATGCCTAATTTTTGTATTAGCAATTAATCGATTCATGCATAAATCATTCTAAAATTCATTGCCTCTGTGACGGCATATAAATTTATTATAAGTATGCTATCACTCTAATTTTTTATCTTATAACTATCGATCGGTTTAGCATATTTTCCTGTTGTCGATTCATAGCGCTGCATTGACAGTCGTGCGACATAAATTCAGCTAGTCCCTGATTTTTATTAATTTAACACTAAGCTTTTTTATCGGCTATTTTTAATAAAAAAAAT
>CAWVSV010000065.1:0-13290 GCA_963933095.1 uncultured Cellvibrionales bacterium | reverse complement strand
GAGCACCAATTTGAACAGGGCCAAATTTGGCCTGACCAACTAGACGATAAACATCAACATCTTTACCTTCGACATCCTGATCGTAAGCTGCAGCGGCGTAAAAGTGCTTGCTATCGTAGGCGATAGCGGTTGAAAAACCATCAACACCGTCCTCTTCACCTTCCGCAAGATAGTCGATTTTAGCGACAATTGGACCTAACAACTTACCGGTAGAGTACTGAACACTCTGTTTTTCACGGTTATCAGAGTTGGTAATTACAGACTTGATATCACCTTCAAGATCGTTAAATAAATCAACTTTCTTCTGGGCTGTCTTCAGTGGGGTATCAAACGTACCCGCGATAACCTGACCGAAGCCACCTTCTAAACCAACATAGATATTACGCTGAGTGAAAGTTTTACCTTTACCATTGTCGCCGCTGGCCACATCAGTCTGATATTCAAATTTGTAAATAGCGGTCAAGCTATCATTGAGTTTTTCTTTACCCTTAAGACCGATGCGAGAAGCGTTACTTTTCAGCTCGGTAAAAGAGTCATTACCCTCATCAACAGACTGAAAAGATACATTACCTTTACCGTAAATAGTTACATCGGCCAGTGCAGACATAGGTAGTACGGCGGCAATAGCCAGTGGCAAGATAGATTTTTTCATTAGGTCATTCCTTAAAGTGTTGTGGTCATGTGTCATTTGATACCTTTCAACGTGTCTTTCACGTTATGGCAGCTATAGTGCCCCGCCAATATTTCAGCTGTATGACAAAATTTAAAAATAGCCGCCCTATTTAAGGTAAAAATAAACTTTTTTGATGACTTAAAAAAAATGATTAATTTATGATCATGTACACCATAAAAGCCTGCTCTCGATATCGACCGACTGATAACTGCGCACTTTAACAATAAGCCCACAGAAAAACGCCTAAGCAGTATGACTTTTTATTGCGAGAATGAAACAGGACACTTTTTTCGAGCTTGTGCATGGACATTCGCACCTATAAAGGGGGCGAGCTACTGTAAATAAGAGCGGTTTGAATCAGCGGACAATATCGAGCCGCTGAAGCTGCAGCAGCTGTTCAGTGGCACCATTTAAAAAAGCCTCACAAATGGGCAGTTGCAGATCTTTAGCAATAGCGTCTAGGTGAACATACAAGGACTTACCGGCTTGCTGTTGCAGTGACTGCAGTAAGCGCAGCGTTACCGCGTTGGCTTCCATAAAACCCACCTCGTATTTACTGTTGCGATAGACAATCAAGTGCGTGGCTTGCGCGGGCGCCGAGAGCGGTGAGTATTGGCACAAAAATTCAGGCCCAATACGATGCACTGGGTAGGCATAGGTCAAACACATGACCAACGGTGATACCGTCACTACATAATCTAGCAGCGCTGCCGCGGAAAAATCTACACTAGCTTCAGGAACTTCGCCTTCGGCGACATCCAGCGCTAGCTCGACCCACTCGTAGTGGGCCAATTCCAGCATAAACACAGGGTCTTTACTGTGTTCAGCCGCCGCCCGCTCAGCGCTTAAATAACTTAAAAATTCCTGTGCAATCTCCATAAAATATGGTGTTTTGGCGCGATGCACGGATATAAAATCACGCACCAACTCATGCCAGTATTCATCCTCACTGATAGACCGTAATACCGGAAAGGCACTACTGATAAAACCTTCAATATTGTTGTAAAACAACTCGCGATAAATACCCATGCGACGGTCTTCTATACCCGCTGGGGCTTGGTTTTGAGTGGGATTACGGATATGCCTGGCGAATTCAAGCTGTGCCTGTTTTAAACTGAGCTTAGATTCGACCATACCATTACGCCCTTAGATCGGCAGCGCAGGACTGATATTTTTGCTGTAATTGCTGAATCTGCTGCACCTCAAGCATCAGTTCCGCCACTGGCGGAAAGTTAAAATCGCGTTCCAACAAAGTCGGCATTACCCCAAAGCGCTGGTATGCAGCCTCTAGCAGCGACCAAACTATGGGTATTACCGCAGCGCCATGGGTATCGACGCGCAAGTCTTCGGCCTCATCATAGTGACCTGCCACGTGAGCATACTGTATGCGTTCCCCCGGCAACTGCTGCAAAAACTGCATAGCATCGTAGCGGTGATTGACGCTGTTAACGTAGATATTGTTGACGTCCAGCAGCAGGTCACAGTCGGCTTCTTGCAGCACCGCATTGATGAAATCGATTTCTGACATGTCTTGATGAGGCGCGGCATAATAGGAGACATTCTCCATGGCAATACGTTGACCAAGAATATCTTGCACCTGCTGAATACGTTTGGCGGTGTAGTGCACTGCCTCTTCGGTAAAAGGAATCGGCATTAAATCGTATAGATGACCGTCGTCTGAGCAGTAGCTTAAATGTTCGCTGTAATAGCGAATATTGTGCTCAGCGATAAAATTCTTGATGCTGTTAACCAGATCAACATCCAAAGGGGCTGGGGAGCCAATAGACAACGATAAACCATGACATACAAAAGGAAAGCGTTCGGTGTAGGCGCGCAATTGCTTACTTAAGCGCCCCCCCAAACCAATCCAGTTCTCTGGAGCCACCTCCATAAATTGCACATCATCACTGTTTAAAGACGACAAAGTATTCAGTAAACCGCGACGCAACCCTAAACCGGCGCCCTGAACAGGATATTTATCGGTCATATATCAACATTCCTGTTCAGGTTGCGGCTCAGATAATGGCTAAATTAATGAGCGCCACCGCAAGAACCTTCTTGCATGGCTTTTTTATGGTCGCCACCGCAGCTACCTTCGGTCATAGCTTTTTTGTGGTCGCCACCGCAGCTGCCTTCCATTTTACTTTTGGCCTTATCGCCGCCACATTTGCCTTCTGTCATGGCTTTCTTGTGGTCGCCACCGCAACTGCCTTCCATTTTACTTTTCGCTTTATCGCCACCGCATTTACCTTCACCACATTTTCCTTCCATGTCTTTACCGGCCAAGTTGTAGCCTGCACTCAGTTCAGTCGCGGCAAATGGATTGGCCACATCTGCGGCTAAGGCCGTAGGCGCCAGAGTCGCAGAAACTAGGAATGCTGCGCCAATTGCGGCTGCGATTGGGGTATTGATAGTGTTAGAAGCCATGATGATACTCTCCGTTTGGGCTGCACAGCCCATGTATAAAATTAAACTCGGTCGATCATTGCGACCAAAGTTACGCTCAGCGTGCTTACAGTGACACAGTCATTTGTTATTTGTTTCATCTCCTGCAAAATTTTTTTAATCAAACTCCAATTTATAGGTGCCACTCACAGACTCTGACACTTAATATAGCCTTTAATTTCACAATCCTTTAACCCTCGACCTCAAGCCACTGTTTATTTAGGCGCTTTTTTGATACCGGCAAGTGAGTTTTCAAGGTTTGGGCAAATATAGACACACGCAACTCTTCCAACATCCAGCGGTACTGTATTAACTCCGCGCAAATAACCCCTTGATGAGCGCCATGTTTGTCGAGCCATTGGTCGTACTTTTGCCACAAATCGGCAAGCTCGCCAATGCCGAGCTTATCTTTTTGTACCTGACTCGGGGCTTTTTCAAGTCGCACGAGCATGGCTTTAAAGTAACGCGGGTATTGTTGCAGCCACAAAAGCGGTGTAAACGTTAAAAAGTTGGGGTAAACAAGACGCTGTAACTGGCCGTTAATATCGCCCATAGCAAAGGCCAGTTGCAGCTGATTCTTGCTCTTTTTCTGGCTATTTTTAACCTCGACCAAGGCTTGCAGAATTTTCACCAACAACGAGGCAATTTGCTGGGCGCGCTCAATCAAAGCCCCCTCACACGCTGCCAGAGCTTTCTCAAATGCACCCTGTGTGCGCGGCAAACCGTCTAATTCTGAGATACCCAACTGATAACAGGCGGCCAAAAGTATTTGCTCCACCACCTGTTCACGTTTGCCAAGCCCGGCCATGGTTAACCCCAGCTCTTTACCCTTGAGCAATTCTTTGCGAAGGTACTTTGCACTCTTGCTCTGCGCCACAATTAACAACCGCGTACATCCCTGCAGCGACAGCGCTAATGCCTCGGAGGGATTGTCGAGCAAGCGCAGCGATACGCTGCTGAATTTGTCTTCTAGTGCGGGGTAGGCGCGCATAACAACCGAACCGCGCTTAAGCTCAGAGGTCTCGGGTAAGTTGCCAAAATTCCACTCAAGTATATCGTCGCGCTCAAATTCTGATCCCGCGGTTTGCAGACTCTGCTGTACTTGATCGCGATAGCGCTCGCGTAATATCGTTATATCACGATCACTGTCGAGCACTTTTCCGCGCTCATCCAACACAAAAATATTAAACCGGTAAAAATCATCCAAGCCGGACTCATTCCAAGCGTCTGGAGGGATTGTCACCATTGTTTGACGTTTTAACTGCAGTGTTAATGCCTCGCACAAGGACTGATCGGCGGCGGTCATAGAGGCCAGTGCACGATCAACAAAAGTGGGCACAGGGACAAAATTCTTGCGTAACTGCTTGGGCAAACCCTTAACTAAACTAATGCATTTATCGCGCAGCAGCCCCGGCACCAGCCACTGTAAACGCTGTGATGGCAACTGATGCAAAATACTCACCGGCACACGCACGCTGACACCGTCGTCTTTACTGCCCGGCTCAAAATGATAGCTCAGTGGATAAACGGCGCCGTCGGCTTCAAGTTCGTTAGGAAATTGCGCTTCGGTTACCTCCATGGCCGCATGTTGCATCAACGTCTCGCGCGACAGATACAGCAGCTTAGGTTTTGATTCTTCGGCTTTTTTGCGCCAGTGCTCAAACCCCGCACGATTGACGATATCGCTGGGTATTACGCTGTCGTAAAAATCAAAGATAACCTGTTCATCAACCAAGATGTCGCGCCGGCGCGACTTGGCTTCTAAATCGCCCAGGCCGTTAATCAGCTCAAGATTATTACTATAAAACGCCGCAATTGGAGCCGGTTTACCGCGCCGGCGGTCGGCATTTTTCGGTTGGTACTGCCCCTCGACCAAAGCCTGACGAATAAACACCTGACGCGATTCGATAGGGTTAATCGCGCCATAGCTGACACTTTGCTTTTCGATGAGTACCAAGCCATACAAACTGACTTTTTCAAAGGCTTTTACTTGACCTGAACGGCTGTCGTAGTGCGGTTCAAAATGGTTGCGTTTAACCAGATGCTCAGCCGCTTTTAACGCCCAGTAGGGCTCAATTTTGGCCACGTTATGGGCGTACAATTTAGTAGTCTCTAACAACTGCCCGGCTACCATCCACTTGGGTGCCTTTTTAAACTGCGACGAGCCGGGGAAAATATGAAACTTGCGATTTCGCGCGCCTAAATACTCTTTATCCTCCTGCCGAAAACCCAAATTACCCAGCAGACCACTTAGCAGTGTTTGATGGACCGACTCATAACTGGCCGGTTGAATATTTTCTTTAACGTCGATGGTTTTTATGGCTAAACGCAGTTGATGGTGGATATCGCGCCACTCTCGCAACCGCACAAAGGAAATGAACTCTTTTTTAAATAATTTGCGCAGTTGATTTTGTGTCAATTCTTGCCGTTGCTGTTCGCAGTAATGCCATAGGTTCACCAGCGCCATAAAATCGGATTTCTCATCATTGAAACGACGATGGTTTTCATCGGCAGCTTGACGTTTTTCCGCCGGACGCTCGCGCACATCTTGTACCGACAAGGCACTGGCAATAATTAACATCTCACTGACGCAATCCTGCGCCTTGGCCGCAATCATCATACGGCCCAGTCGCGGGTCCACCGGTAAGCGGCTCAATTGCCGGCCAATATTGGTCATCTGGCCCTGTTGATTAACCGCTTGGAGTTCTTGCAGTAATTTAAAGCCATCATTAATAAGGCGGCTATCAGGCGGATCGACAAACGGAAATGCCTCAATACCGCCCATGCGCATATGCAACATTTGCAAGATAACTGCAGCCAAGTTGGTGCGCAAAATTTCAGCGTCGGTAAAAGCTGGACGGCCGTTAAAATCCTCCTCGCTGTAGAGGCGAATACAGACTCCTTCGCTAACACGGCCACAGCGCCCCATGCGCTGATTCGCACTGGCCTGAGCAATAGCTTCAATTGGCAGGCGCTGCACCTTAGTGCGGTAGCTATAGCGGCTAATACGGGCAAAACCGGGGTCAATGACATAGCGAATGCCCGGCACTGTCAGCGATGTTTCGGCCACGTTAGTACTAATTACAATGCGACGGCCGCGGCCAGGTTTAAATATTTTCACCTGCTCGGCAAGACTCAATCTTGCGTAGAGGGGCAAGATCTCAATATTACTGTTAGTCCCGGCAAAGGGCGCTTTGCGTAAACTGTTAGCGGTTTCGCGAATTTCGCGCTCGCCACTCATAAAAATAAGAATATCTCCGCCGCGATTGCTACCGGTGCGACTGCGTTCCATTTGCAGTATCTCATCAACCGCTAGCACCACGGCATCATACATATCGTCTTGATCTTCTACCGGGGGTCGGTACAACACCTCCACAGGATAAGTGCGGCCAGACACTTCGATCACCGGCGCGTTATCAAAATGTTCAGAAAAACGCTCTAAATCAATAGTAGCCGAGGTAATGATCACTTTTAAGTCGGGGCGCTTAGGCAGGATTTGCTTTAAATAGCCGAGCAAAAAGTCAATATTAAGACTGCGCTCGTGGGCCTCATCAATAATGATGGTGTCGTAACGACTGAGATAACGGTCGTTTTGAATCTCGGCCAGTAAAATACCGTCGGTCATCAACTTAATGTGGGTGTTGTCATTGCTCTGATCAGTAAAGCGCACTTGATAACCGACCGACTGGCCCAGCTCAGTATGTAGCTCTTCAGCGATGCGGCTAGCCACAGTGCGGGCCGCCAGACGACGCGGCTGAGTATGACCAATTAAACCACTCACCCCGCGCCCGAGTGCTAGGCAAATCTTTGGAATTTGGGTTGTTTTACCCGAGCCGGTTTCTCCCGCCAGAATAACGACCTGATGTTTGTCGATGGTTGCAGCGATTAGCTCGCGCTTGGCAGATATCGGCAACTCTTCAGGGAACTCAATGCTAGGTACAGCATCGCGGCGCGCGCTTAAACGGGCATGCGAACGTTCAACGTCGAGCAGCCATTTGCTGAGCTCATTATCGAATGACTTGCCCTCTTTGGCACGACGACGTATTTGTTGCAGGCGCGAATTCAGGCGATGCTTATCGCCGCCCATCACTTCATCGAGGGTTTTATACAATCCCTGCAAGTCACTTTCGACCTTACATGCCAGTTTATTTTGATCTACAGAAATCACTCGTCACCTTCTACTCTCAATTCCAATAGCGCCATTATAAACTTTTGATCTAGCCTTAGGCCAAAACTTCACAAGCTATAGTTTTGACGTCTAGACTGAGGTTATGGATACAGATATATGTAGCTCAAGCGTCAAGGCAGTATTTAAAGCACGAACTGTCGACATAGCCATCATCGGCGGCGGAGTTCAAGGCTGCGCGTTAGCAGCAGAAGCAGCCAGCCGTCAGCTGTCCACACTCTTAATCGAGGCTGAGGACATTGCCAGCGGCGCCTCTTCGCGCAGCAACCGTATTATTGGTGGAGATTTAAGCCAACTAGAGCAGCTAGATGTAGACGCCGTCAATCGAGGACTAAAGGAGCAGGCAATATTGCGCCAGCGAGCACCGCATCTAGTGCGCTCGCACATTTTCACTATTTTACCCAATACCGCACTCCGTTCGCGTCTGCGCATTCAAGCGGGCCTTTACAGTTATCGAGCCTTACAGCGCCACTTTGATCTGCCTTCGAACAGCAGCCCCGCACATATAATCGACGCCCCCTATTCTGAACTGCTCAGCTACTGCGATGACAGTGTCGATGATAGCCGCCTGACCCTAGCCTTGGCGCAACAGGCTCGTACCTTAGGGGCCAATATTCGACCTCATATAAAGCTTCTCAAGGCCACTCGCAAACAAGATTTTTGGTTGCTAGAGCTGCGAAACAGTAATGGCAATATCGAACACTTGCACGCCAAGGTGCTGATCAATGCCGCAGGCTCTGCCAGTGTTAAACTAATGCAAGATCACATTGAGCACAGTAGCCGCAGCAAGGGTATGCTGCGGCGCGATGACTATTTAGTTATATCAAGCCCTGCACATTGCGATAACGCCGTAGTCCTTCAGGCTGACAATAAGCAGCTGATCTACCTGCTCGACACACCGAGCGGCCAGCATGCGGTTCTGGGGCCGTGGCAAAGCGACAATGTTGAGACAGCGGACGCCAGCGCAGCAGCAGAACAATTAATTGCCCTTTATAATCAAAACTTTAAAAAAAGCATCAGCGCTGACGATATAGTGCATCGTTTTCACGCGCTGCGCTGCCTATGTGCAGACAGCAGCTGTGAGCAGAATAAAACCAGCCAAGATTACGCCCTAGATCTGGACAACCCCGCAGTTCTTGCGCCGCTACTGAACAGTTACGGTGGCAATATCGGTACCCACCGCCTATTGGCAGAACAAGCACTAACTATTTTGCAGCCCTTTACCGGGGCTTTAATTAACACTGAGTTAAAAAATAGCTCGCTCCCTGGCGGTGATTTTAGTGGCGGTTTAACGGCCCTGCAAAGCGAGCTAAAATTTAACAACCCTGCTATTGAATCGACGCTCTTGCTGCGTTTAGCTCGATCATATGGCTGTAACAGCCACAAAATATTGCTCGGCATAACGACAATGGCCGACTTAGGCCAACATTTTGGCGCCGATCTCTATCAGCGAGAAGTGGAATATCTCTGCAGTGAAGAATGGGCTCAAAGCGCCGAGGACATTCTCTGGCGCCGCAGCAAGCTGGGGCTATGTTTTAGCGCCACCGAAAAACAGGCATTACAAGCATTCATCTCAGCAGGCTAACTTCCTCGCCCTGCTTTAACACAAGAAAGTCACCACTACTCAAGGCTCGCCACTTCTCATCAGTGGTAAGCGGTTGGGTAGCAACCACACTGACAATATCATTCGGCGTCGTCTCGCTGCCAAAATCAATACTAAATTCAGTATCTTGCAGATTCGCCAGGCCAAAAGGTGCGCGGCGTGTAATGACATGCAGCTTGGTAGCGCAAAATGCATAGAGATATTCCGCATCACTGATTAATAAATTGCAAACGCCCAGTGCAAGCAGTTGGTCAGCGCAATTTTTCAACAATAACCACAGCTCCTCTGAGTTTTCTGGCGGTTCTGGGAACTGCTGCCGCACCTGCTCTAACAGCCAGCAAAATGCGTATTCACTGTCGGTACTGCCTACTGGGGTGTAAGCACCGAGCGGAAAGGTTTCAACCCCAGGCAGTTGGCCATTATGGGCAAAGGTCCAATTGCGACCCCAGAGTTCACGCCCAAAAGGATGAGTATTTTCCAAACAGATATCACCGACATTAGCCTGGCGAATGTGGCTAATAACAGTACAGCTCTTAATGGGAAAACTGCGAATTAATTGAGCAATAGGCGAATCAAAACTGGGTTTAGGGTCGCGAAATTCGCGCACAGCCTGGCCTTCATAAAAAGCGATACCCCAGCCATCGCGGTGTGGCCCAGTTGCCCCGCCGCGTTGCATTAAGCCAGAGAAGCTAAAGCAAACATCCGTTGGAACGTTGGCCGACATACCCATTAATTCACACATATACAGGAGCCTTGAACATTCACTTTGTAAGTAATATTGTGGTGACGCGCAACCCGTCGAAATTGGTCGCGGACACTATCTCTCGCTTCGCTAATATCGGCCGCAATAAAACCAGAGCGGGTATATAGTTTATCTAAATAAACTAAAGGGAAACAATAACAAGGTTGCCCATTAATTGTCAGCAAGGCCTCACGGATTAACCGTTCAGCCAAACCGCTACTGCGCTCGCAGGGAGCGACAAAAATGCTGCGCAAAAACCAGCCCTGCGATTTCTTCTGCAAGTATAGCGCCGCTAAAATATTATCGGCACGCCTAAGAGTGTAAGCACAATCCAATTTTTTTATGCGGCTAGATTGCCGCTGTTGTTTATAAAAACGATTGACGCTTTCAATGCTATCCAACTGAAAACTAATCGACACCGTGACCACTCATACTAGCGTCGTAGTGACACATGAAGTCTGAAAAGTATTGATTTAAGGCCTGCGCATTACCTTTCTCGCCAGACTGCTGGAGCAAACCAATCGCCGCCTCGCAAGTCGACAGGCCTACATCCAGCTGATTGCGGCGCAGGCGATACCGGCTTTTGCTTGCCCCAGATAGACTCAGACGCGGCAAGTTTTGCAAGTAGGGGGACTGACGGAGCATTTTTCGCGCCTGCTGCCAAGTGGCATCAATCAATATATACACTGGACGCACGCCCGCTTTAACTGACGCAAACGCAACCGGTGCCGCACCTTCTTCAGCGGTAAACAGAAGGTAACCCTGGTAAGCGGGAGAATTGAGTAGAGCCATTAAATTCTCAGGAGGGTCAACTCTTGCCCAGAGTTCATATTGCGCGTCCTCAAAAGCATTTAACACTAGATGACCCGTATTACTGCCTTTACCAAGCTCACGCTGATGCACCAATAAAAAGAACACCGCAAAAGATTCTAACGCGGGTATTTTACTGCACAGGCAAGCTATTTTAAGCAGATGACAGCGCGGGCAACGGGTCGATGGCAAACTATTAATTTCTTGTGGATACACGGGGTTAGAGTCCAAAAAATTTAAAAAAGGCTACTACCTGAAGCAATACTATTTCTCGTCATCAACCGCAAAGATTGAAATATAGCTCGGTTAACCGAGGCCGTATCGCGGGCTAAGCTATGAGCGGTTCAATTTACACCGCCTCGCTAAATATCTTACGCTTAATGCATTACGCACAAGCCCTTTGATAAAAGGGCATCGTCGTAACAATAGAAACATATCAATGGTCGAAAAAAAAGCCAGCTTGTGCCACCCCCATACAGGAGCTGCGTAGGCTGCCAATTATCTTGCACTAAAACTGCAACAGTTTAATGGGGCGTCTTTTAAGCGGTATGACCCCGTTTCTCGCGAGCCTGTTTATAGCGCCGATAAAGCGCGCAGCCAGTGCTCAAGATTACAGACAATAACAACACGCCTAACCACGATACCAGTAAGGGAATACCCGCTCGCGCAGTAGACTCGGTACCCTCAAAAATAGTTTCCAGCGCACACACCAAAAAGGCCGGTGCTAAAAACGCTTGTTCGGGATCGGCCTGAATTGGAGTTAGTAATAGCGATGCCAGTGATAAGCACAACAGTAATTTCAACCCTGCCCAGCGTAGCTTAGAGATCATTCGCCAAAACACGGCGACAGCGCCAAAGCTAGCAAGAATATAGAGCTGCCAAGTAAATTGATAATTCTCAAGGGTTAACATAGTAATTTCTCTTTAATTAAGCAGGCACTGGGCAGTGTGTATTTAAAATAATTTAGCTAATCCAGTGAATAACACGCTCTTCAAGGTCATCCGGATTAACACTCGATTCCATCACCACACGTCCGCGCACTGAAATACCTGCACGCACCACTGACTCGGAATCATCCGTAAGCAATGGATGCCAAATGGGCAAGCTTTTGCCCTCGGCCACCAAGCGGTAGGCACAAGTGGCTGGCAGCCAGTGAAAAGTTTCGATATCTTCAGGCTTTAACACCAGACACTCTGGCACCAACGTCTGTCGATTGCGGTAATCGAGACAGCCGCCAGCGCTGCAATCGAGGTTGCGACAGGCTACATCAGTGTAATAGACCTCACCTGAATCCTCGCACTGCAACTTATGGAGACAACAGCGGCCACACCCATCGCAAAGAGACTCCCATTCTGAGTGACTCATCTGCGTCAGCGATAGCGACGTCCAAAATGGCTGCATGCCATCTGAATCACTCAAGCTATTTGCTCGCACTCAAAAAGCTGTTGCGATATTTAATCGCGGTCATTTCATCATCATCCTGCGGCGGAGGCATCTGCAAATAAAAACCTTTTTCATCGAGGTCCTTGATTACACTGGCCGCCTCTACTCGTGCCAACTTGCGCTCAGGCGTTAACAAGAGTGTCATTGCATGCTTGGGTTTACCAAATATCGCCAGCAGCGCCTCGGGCACACGCTTCAGCCCTTCGGCCTTGAGTACGTAAAGGTACATGCCCTCTTCGCGTGTGCTGTGGTAAATCGAACAAATCTTTTTCACGATACCTCCAGACAGAATAATTAAAAGTTTTTGGCGCAGTTTAGCAACAGGTCACCGACAAGGCCCTGACGCCAATCGAGCAGGTTATCGGGCAATTGATAGTTACCGCCATTGATACCGCTGCGAATAATGAATTCGTAGTCTTTTTTGCGCACCAGCACTTCAGCCGGCAGTTCTAAACGCTCGGCCAGAGAGCGCACTTCTACTTTTAACGCCTTCAATAAATCGGTTTGATCCAAGGGCAGCGGCATAGGTAAGCGCGCGGGTAAATCAGCTGCGTCTAACGCTAGCCCCAGCTGCACCTGAGCCAAAATATCCTCACCATCGCGATAAATAACACGTGGAAGTAGACCTTCGATATTAAACAATAGGCTCTCTTTTTTCGGTTTGCGTTTGGCCAGTTCCCACAGCGCTCGCTCTTTCATCAATCGATTGCGTGGAATGTCGCGCTCGCGCGCCACACGCTCACGCCACAGACTCAATGCTTTTAGTACTGCGAGCTCCCGGCTACTGAGCTTCCAGCCCGATTTCACTTTTAAATAGGCATTATTTTGCATATATTCTGGCGATGCAGGGTTATTAAACTTAGCGCAATCAGCCAGAACCCAGTCGATACGCTCAAGCGCCTGCAATTCCAATAAGAGTTTGCCGTAGGCGATTAAAAGATAGCCAACATCCAACGCCGCATACTTAAGCTGCGACTGGCTCAACGGTCGCTGCAACCAGTCGGAACGGGTCTCGCCTTTGCTCAACTCAATTTCAAGTGTCGCTTTAATCAGACCGGCATAACCGATAGAAAAACCATAACCGGCAAACGACGCTGCAACTTGTGTGTCAAACAATGGCGCGGGAATTACCCCCAACAAACTCTTAAACACCTCGAGGTCTTCCGAGCAAGCGTGCAGTACCTTGGTGACGGCAGGATTAATAAAAAGAGCCGCTAAAGGGGCAAAATCCGTAATCGCCAGAGGATCAATCAAGTAGCAACCTTTACCGTCGCCAATTTGGATTAAGCCAGCTATGGGGTAAAAGGTGGATACACGCATGAACTCAGTATCGACGGCTATTGCCGCCTGCTGGCTCCAAACATCGCAGAGTTCCGCCAATACGTCAT
>CAWVSV010000064.1:0-13707 GCA_963933095.1 uncultured Cellvibrionales bacterium | reverse complement strand
GGTAAAGTGGTCGGAGTGAATAAAATTTCAGCTAATTTGAAATATAGCGTTTCGGCGCGTTCTCTTGGGAAAGGTCGATAACGTGAAATTCATCTAGGTTTGAATTTTGGTCGCACGGCGAGCAGAGCGGGGGATTGTTGGGGGTAAATATTTAGCCAGGACTGTTTACCTTAAAGCCAGTGCTGTTTAAATCTTTCGGCTAATTCTTATCGCTGTATTGCATGACACTGGCAGAGACACAAAAACACCGACTATAAGGTCGGTGTTTTTGTGTCTGAGATTTGTTGCTTGGCTAAAAATCCAAGCGCTGCCATATCTCCTGCTCGTAGTTACCCAGTACTTGACCTTTGTGCAGCCAATTGCCGTGTTTGATAGTTTTGTTGAAGGTGAAGCTTTTGCCGATGAGGTTTTTATTACTGCTGTCGGTAATGGTTTCGATAATGCCGGCGTCGGTAATTTGGTAGGTACCGACAACATAGCCGAGGTAGGTGCCTAGGCCCATATTAGTGATGGCCATTTTGCCGTCTTTCATGGTGCGCAGAGCTTTGAAATTTTTGTTGTTGGCGTGGCTGACTTTACCTTCGGTGTTGGTGTAATCGCCGCTGATAAAATACCAACTGCCTTCGACAGGGTCGATGATGTTTGAGGCTAGAGAAAAGTGGCTGAATGCCAGCAGTGCTAATAGTGAGAGGGTACGCATGATTTGTCTCTTAGTTACGTTGGGTGTGTAACTATGAGATTAACGTGAGTGCAGTAATTTTGTGCTTAAAAAGGCTTAAATAAAGGCTTATAAAAACTGAAAGGCCGGTTTTTAAGCATTAAAAAAGCCGGCAGCTGCAAAGATTATGCAGCGGCCGGCTTTTTTTGAGTATGGTTTACTTTTCGTCTTCTTCAAACACAGGTTCTTCGGCTAGTGGCCAGCCACCCAAACTCTTCCACTTGTTTACTATCATGCAAAACAGGTCGGCGGTTTTTTCAGCATCGTAGGCGGCTGAGTGTGCGGCGGAGTTGCTGAACTCAAGGCCCGCGACTCGGCAGGCTTTGGCCAATACGGTTTGGCCGTAAGCGAGACCGGCCAAGGTCGCGGTGTCGAAGCAAGAGAAGGGGTGAAACGGATTGCGTTTCACGCCGCAACGGCTGGCGGCAGCATTCATGAAATCGAGGTCGAAATGGGCGTTGTGGGCAACCATTACCGCGCGCGTGCAGCCGTTGGCTTTGACCGCGCGGCGCACGGCACCAAACACTTCTGGCATGGCCATTTCTTCCGGCCATGCGTCGCGTTCTGGGTCTTCTAAATCAATGCCGGTAAAATCCAGTGCGGCTTTGTCGACATTGGCGCCGTCAAAAGGATCTAGGTGGTATTCGAAGGTTTCATGGCGATGCAGTATCCCGTCGTCATCCATGCGCAGTGTTACCGCGGCAACTTCGAGTAGGGCGTCTCGGTCGGCGTTAAAGCCGCCGGTTTCCACATCGACAACCACGGGTAAAAAGCCGCGAAAGCGCTGGCCCATTAGGGTTTTTAATTCTGGTGTTTCTTCGGCCGGAGTCACAGCGTTTTCCTTAAAGGTTAATTCTTAAATTAGTAGGGGGTTGCAGTTTTAGGTTTTAAGCTGCCAGTGTAGGGTTTCGCCGGCGCACAGCGGTACCAAAGTGTCATCGGCCAGAGGCAGGGTGGCAGGCACCTGCCAGTCTTGCTTGGTCAGAGTGATGGTGTCGCTATTGCGTGGCAAGCCATAGAAGTCGGGGCCGAAGTGGCCGGCAAAGGCTTCGAGTTTGTCGAGTGCGCCGGCTGCCGCGAAGGCTTCGGTGTATAGCTCGATCGCAGAGAAGGCAGTGTAGCTACCAGCGCAACCGCAAGCGGCTTCTTTTTTGTCTTTGGTGTGTGGCGCCGAGTCTGTGCCTAAAAAGAACTTAGGGCTGCCGCCGGTAGCTGCCGCGATCAACGCCTGCTGGTGCGTGTTGCGTTTTAATATAGGCAGGCAGTAGTAGTGCGGTTTAATGCCGCCGACCAGCATATGGTTGCGGTTATAAAGCAGGTGGTGCGCGGTAATAGTCGCGGCAATGTTAGGGCCCGCACTGGCTACATAGTCGGCCGCATCTTTTGTAGTGATGTGCTCCAATACCATTTTCAAATCGGGGAAGTCTTTGACTAGCTGCTTAAACGTACGGTCGATGAACACCTTTTCGCGGTCGAAAATATCGATATCTTCGTCGGTCACTTCGCCATGCAGTAAAAACAGCATGCCTTCGCGCTCCATTGCTTTCAGCGCAGGGTAGGCATTGTTTATATTTTTTACGCCCGAGTCTGAATTGGTGGTGGCACCGGCGGGGTAGAGTTTGCAGGCGACAACACCGGCGGCCTTCGCAGCAACTATGTCGGCAGAGGTGGTCGCTTCGGTTAAATAAATCACCATTAGTGGCTCAAACTGGCTACCAGCGGGGCGCTGGGCCAGTATGCGCTCTTTGTAGGCTAGAGCCTGCTCGGCGTTTTGTACTGGCGGCATCAGGTTCGGCATAATAATGGCGCGGGCAAATTGAGCGGCGGCGTGCGGTACGGTGCTGGCTAGAGCGTCGCCATCGCGCAGGTGAATATGCCAGTCATCGGGGCGCGTAATTGTCAGTGTGGTGGTCATGGCTTGCTCGGTTATGTGGCGGCTGAAAATAGTGGCCGGTAATATTAACAAAAAAAGCCGATTCAAGCACGGCGCACCTTAGTTGATATGTTTATTGCATGGCTCTTTTGTATAGTCGGTCAATTGGGTGGCGACTGTATAAAAATTTCTAATGCTTTTTATTGGAGGTTTAGCTCCTGACTTTGCCGGCGGTTACTTATAGTTCGCCGATGGTCTAGGGGGTAGGCCGATACTTTGCGCTTACAAAATAGTGTTTATCGTTTAGTCTTGAAGGCGGCAAAATTAGTATGCGCTTGCGCGCAGAGTAGCTCATTTACTTGCATAGCCAGTAACGGCAATTGCAAAGGCTGGGTTTTAAGTCTCCGAGTCGCTATTTGTCTGCTGGGTGTTTAAAACAATGGCGAGCTGACAGCAATAGCGGCTGCCACTCATCGCTAGAGATGACATCGGCTGACAGGTGGGCAATTCCCGCTCTATTGATATATCCCATCATAATATGAATGACACTCCTTATAGCCCATACGACGGTTCTGCTATATAATTGTTGTATATATTTTTAGCTGTTGCACTGCCGGAATTTAGCGGTAGTTGCTAATAGCTTGGTTGAACGCGACGACAAATTTTTACACGGCGATAGCGCCGGGAGCATCGTTTATGTCATCTGTTAAAAAAGTTGTATTGGCCTACTCTGGTGGTCTTGATACCTCGGTCATCGTTAAGTGGCTCCAAGAAACGTACAACTGTGAAGTTGTGACCTTTACCGCTGACCTTGGTCAGGGTGAAGAAGTAGAGCCCGCTCGCGCTAAAGCCGAAGCTATGGGCATCAAAGAAATTTACATCGACGATTTGCGCGAAGAGTTTGTTCGTGATTTCGTCTTTCCGATGTTTCGTGCCAATGCCATCTACGAAGGCGAATATCTGCTGGGTACCTCGATTGCGCGCCCATTGATCGCCAAGCGTTTGATTGAAATTGCTAACGAAACGGGCGCCGATGCTATATCGCATGGCGCTACCGGCAAGGGCAACGATCAAATTCGTTTTGAGCTGGGTGCCTATGCACTTAAGCCAGGCGTACAGGTGATTGCACCTTGGCGCGAGTGGGATTTAACGTCGCGTGAAACGCTGATGGCCTATTGCAAAGAACACGATATTCCAGTCGATTACTCTAACGCTAAGAAGAAATCGCCTTATTCAATGGACGCCAACTTGCTGCATATCTCCTACGAGGGCGATATTCTGGAAGACCCATGGGCCGAAGCCGAAGACGATATGTGGCGCTGGAGTGTTTCTCCTGAAGAAGCACCCGACTCGCCGACTTACATTGAGCTGAGCTACGAGAAGGGCGATATTGTTGCCATCGACGGCAAGGCCATGAGCCCGGCTACCGTGCTTGAGTATCTGAACAAAGTCGGTGGCGACAACGGTATTGGTCGTTTGGATATTGTTGAAAATCGCTATGTGGGTATGAAGTCGCGGGGCTGTTACGAGACGCCGGGCGGCACCATTATGATGAAGGCGCACCGCGCCATTGAATCGATCACTCTGGATCGCGAAGCGGCTCACCTGAAAGATTCTATTATGCCTAAGTATGCCGAGTTGGTTTACAACGGTTACTGGTGGAGTCCTGAGCGCGAAATGATGCAGGTCATGATTGATAAATCGCAGGAAGTTGTTAACGGCGATGTACGCCTGAAACTCTATAAAGGTGGCGTCAGCGTTGTTGGCCGTCGCTCGGAGGACAGCCTTTTCGATGAGAAGATTGCGACTTTTGAAGATGATGCTGGTGCTTACGATCAAAAAGATGCCGCGGGCTTTATTAAGCTTAACGCACTGCGTATGCGCATTGCCGCCAAGAAAGGTCGCACTTTTGTTTGATTGATGGATACAAGAGGTTTTAGCGGTGTGTTCATGCTGCTAATGCCAACTTGTAAAATACCGTTAGAGTGGATGCAGGTTTCAACCAATACTTTGCTTGAATAATTGAAATTGAAACTCTTGAACTGAAGCGTCGCACAGTGATTGTCGATGTCTGAGAAGAGATAGCTGCCGGGGCATTCACATATACCAATACCTATACCTGCGGTAGAGCGGTGCAGCCTAATGGTAAAATGCGCAAGGGGTATCAGTCCGTCGTGATTAGACTAGTCAATACAATAAATAATTTCCCAAATTTAGTTAGGAAAGTCCTATGAGTAGTAATCTGGCCGCTGGAGATCATCCAGTATACAACTACAAAGTGGTTCGCCAATTCGCCATCATGACCATTGTGTGGGGTATTGTGGGTATGAGTGTGGGGGTTCTATTAGCCTCTCAGCTAGCATGGCCTGCGTTGAATGATTTCTTTCAGCCTTACAGCCACTTTGGGCGCCTGCGACCACTGCACACTAACTTGGTGATTTTTGCCTTTGGCGGTTGTGCTCTGTTTGCGACTTCCTACTACGTAGTACAACGTACATGTCAGGCTAGGCTCTGGGGTGGCTGGTTGATACCGTTCACTTTCTGGGGATGGCAGTTGGTTATGGTGCTGGCGGCGATTACTCTGCCGCAGGGTATGACCTCAACCAAGGAATATGCCGAGCTGGAATGGCCGATTGATATTCTGATTGCTCTGGTGTGGATATCCTATGCCACAGTGTTCTTTGGCACGATTGTGAAGCGTAAAACTTCTCATATTTATGTGGCCAACTGGTTTTTCGGCTCTTTTATTATCACTATTGCTCTTTTGCACGTGGTTAATAGTGCCGCTATTCCTGTGACCATGTTTAAGTCTTACTCGGCTTATTCCGGTGCCATGGATGCCATGATTCAGTGGTGGTATGGGCACAACGCAGTGGGCTTTTTCCTCACAGCGGGATTTCTCGGCATGATGTACTACTTTGTGCCTAAGCAAGCGGGTCGCCCAGTTTATTCTTACCAATTATCGATCGTGCACTTTTGGGCGCTGTCTTCGCTCTACATCTGGGCCGGAGCGCACCACCTGCACTACTCAGCGCTGCCTGACTGGACTCAAAGCTTGGCTATGGTCATGTCACTGATTCTATTGGCTCCGTCTTGGGGTGGAATGATCAACGGTATCATGACTCTGTCGGGCGCTTGGCACAAGCTTAAGACCGATCCTACTCTGCGCTTTTTGGTGGTATCCCTGTCCTTTTACGGTATGTCTACCTTCGAAGGTCCGATGATGGCGATCAAGACTGTTAACGCTCTATCGCACAACACTGATTGGACCATCGGTCACGTACACTCAGGGGCTCTGGGCTGGGTGGCAATGATATCTATCGGCGCTATCTACCATTTGATTCCGGTGCTGTTTGGTCGAGCCAAAATGTACAGCGTGCAGCTTATCAATACTCACTTTTGGCTGGCCACTATCGGCACGGTTATCTACATTGTTGCCCTGTGGGTGAACGGTATTATGCAAGGTTTGATGTGGCGTGCTTTTAACGCCGACGGTTCACTGACTTATAGCTTTGTTGAATCAGTAGTGGCAAGTCACGGCGGCTACGTAGCCCGTGCTATCGGCGGCGCCTTCTTCCTTACTGGTATGCTGATTATGGCGTACAACGTCTATCGTACAGTCTCTGCAGATGAAACCTCTGACCAAGAGTCTGTTAAACCTAGCGCAGATGCGGCCGCTGCCGCGCAAACGGCTTAAGGGAGAGACTCTGTGAAAAATCATGACATAGTAGAAAAGAATATCGGACTGATGATCGTGCTAACGGTTGTCGCTATTAGTTTTGGTGGTTTGGTTGAAATCGTACCGCAGTTCTTTCTGGAGGAGACCACCAAGCCCATTGCAGGTTTGATGCCGCTTGAGGCGAAAGAACTGGAAGGGCGCGATATCTATATTCGCGAGGGCTGCCATGTCTGCCACACCCAGATGATTCGTCCTCTGCGTGCGGAAGTAGAGCGCTATGGGCACTACTCGGTAGCCGGTGAGTCGGTATACGACCATCCGTTTCTGTGGGGCTCAAAGCGCACCGGTCCAGATTTGGCTCGCGTTGGTACTCGCTACTCTGACGCCTGGCACAAAGCGCACTTGTACAATCCGCGCAACGTGGTGCCAGAGTCGAATATGCCGTCTTTTCCGTGGTTGTTTGACAATATTCTCGACGGCAAAGATACCGCCGCGAAAATGACTGCGTTACGAACTGTGGGTGTGCCTTACACCGACGCCGATATTGCCGGTGCCAAGGCTGCTGTAGAGGGCGTTGCTGAGATAGATGCACTGGTCGCTTACTTGCAACAGCTGGGTATTTTGTTGCAGCAGAAGCGCTAAGCTACAACTTTGGAGGGAGATATCACTGTGACTGTTAAAACCATCTTCAGTATGATCTCGGTATTTTTAATGCTGTTTGCCATTATCGGCATCGGCTGGTGGGCTTTTTCACCGCGCCGCAAAAAGCGCTTTGATGACGCCGCTAACTTGCCCTTTGCTGATGAAAGTGAGCTGGAAAAACAACAGCATAAAGAGCAGGACGAAAAAGACATTCATCCCCATAGCGATGAACAAAGGTAGGATTGCATATGAGTACTTTTTGGAGTGTATGGATTATTGGTCTGACGTCAATTAACTTGGCGCTGATCATCTGGGTATTAATGGCCAACCGTAAGGTGGCCGTGGACGACCAAGCCGATCCCGACGATATTAAGGTTACCGGCCACATCTACGATGGTATTGAGGAGTACGACAATCCTCTGCCTAAATGGTGGTTCCAGATGTTCGTGATCACCATTGTGTTCACAGTGATATATTTGATTATTTACCCAGGTATGGGCGGCTATAAAGGTCTTCCCATCTTTGATGGTAAAACCTGGACCTCAAGAGGTGAGCTGGCCCGAGATCAGGATATAGCACGGGCTTCCTATGTCGATAGTTTTGGTAAATACAGCGACATGTCGATTGAAGCGCTGGCAATAGACCCAAAAGCCAACAAGATGGGCGCCCGTCTATATAGTAATAACTGCGCTGTTTGTCACGGTTCAGACGCCGGAGGCAACTACGGCTTTCCCAATCTCACCGACAACGACTGGCTCTACGGCGGTAGTCCTGAGGCTATTAAGCATACTCTTATTCATGGCCGCCAGGCTCAGGGTATGCTTGCTTGGGGTGAGGTGTTGGGGGAAGAGGGTGTAGTCAACGTGGCTGAATACGTATTGAGCCTCGGTGGTCGTGAACACGATGCCGCCAAGGCTGTGGCAGGTAAAGACCTATTCGCTACCTGTGCCGCCTGCCACGGTGCGGACGGCAAAGGCTCTTACGCCGCCGGCGCGCCTAACCTGACCGACGATATTTGGTTATACGGTATGGGGTCTGTTACAGAGCCCGGTGCTACAGCTAAAGAGATTCGCCAGTCGATTCGCAATGGTCGTCACGGTGTCATGCCAGCGCAAAAGCACAAGTTGCGTGATGACAAGATACACCTGTTGACAGCTTATGTTTATAGCCTGTCTCTAGTAGAGTAGGGCGAGTAAGTGTTCTAGCAATTTTAAAAAAGCGCTTCTTATGAGGCGCTTTTTTTTGCTCAAAATATTCCCTTTTCAATCCAGACGCGGCGCCAGACTGCGAGCATCTACACTGAAACCGTTAGTCAGCTGATAGGACATACTGTGAGTAGTCAACATAACGAACCAGACGATAAGTCGGCGTTGCAAGACGAGATCCGCTATATAAATTTATACGAGTCGGCCGACAAGATTTATACCCGCAGAATCACCGGTTTCTATCAGAAACTGCGTCGTTATACCGGCATTCCGATAATGCTGGGTTTTTTGTTGATGCCGTGGTTTGTGATTGATGCGCGCCCAGCGATGTTGTTCGATCTGCCCGAGCGTCAGTTTCATATCTTGTGGATGACTTTTTGGCCACAGGACGGTCAGTTGTTGGCATTTTTGCTGATGATTGCCGCTTTTGCGCTATTTACCGTAACAGTATTAGTGGGGCGGGTATGGTGTGGCTTCACCTGCCCGCAAACCGTGTGGACATTGATGTTCATCTGGGTTGAGCACGTGTGTCAGGGCGATCGCAACAAGCGTATCAAATTGGATGAGCAGAGCTGGAACGCTGAGAAATTGGCGCGAATGGGGGCGACTCACTTTTTATGGTTGCTGATTTCGGTGGTTACAGCACTGACTTTTGTCGGCTACTTTGTACCCGTGCGACAGCTGCTTGTGGGCTTGGCTAGTATGGACCTGGGCTTGGCGACGCTCTTTTGGCTGGGCCTGTTTACGCTTGCCACCTATTTAAATGCCGGTTGGCTGCGCGAACAGGTATGTAAATATATGTGCCCATATGCCCGCTTCCAGTCGGTCATGTACGACAAAGACACTCTATCGGTGACCTACGACAGTAAGCGCGGCGAGAGTCGCGGTCCGCGCAAGGCCAGCGAAGATTACAAGGCCGAGGGCAAGGGCGACTGTATTGACTGCTCGTGGTGTGTGCAGGTGTGTCCGGTGGATATCGACATTCGCGATGGTACCCAATACGAGTGCATCGACTGCGGTTTATGTGTTGATGCTTGCAACAGCGTAATGGATAAAGTCGGTTACGAGCGCGGTTTGATTCGCTTTACCACCGAAGACGAGCTGGAAACGGGGCAGACCCGAGTGCTGCGGCCGCGATTGATTGGTTATATGATGGCGTTGTTGGTGATGATAGGTTGCTTCGTCTACACCATTGGTTCAAGGATACCGGTCGATGTCGATGTTACCCGTGATCGCGGTGCGCGCATGTACCGTATTCGTGGCGATGAAGTGCAAAATGTTTATACCATCAAAATTAACAATATGGACCGTTTCTCGCATACCTATAATGTGCGCCTTGAGGGTGCCCTCGATTATAAACTCAAGGGCTACAGGGCGCTGGAAATTGAAAAGGGTGAGATATTCACCATACCCATCCGGGTCTCAGTTAAGCTCGCCGATTTAAAACAGTTGAAAAATGACATCGATATTATTGTCACCGCCCGCGATGACGAGTCAATTTCGGTGCGACTTTCGAATGTATTTATTGGCCCTATATGACGCAATCGGCGACAATAGGATTCATGAATATTTAACACAATATAGATTACATTGAGAGTAGTTATGCGGCCACAGAGAGACGAAGAGTTAGATAACGACCCTTGGTATCGTCAGCCCTGGTTCTGGCTGCTGATGGTGCCGCTGTTTGCAGCGATGTGCTCGTCGGTAGTGATTGTTTACAACGCGGTGGTCGGCGGCGATGATATTGTGCAGGACAACTATTACAAAAACGGCCGCTTAATTAATATTCGCTTAGAGCAGGATGTGCGAGCGACTGAATTAGGATTGTATGGCACTCTCAATTTTGACCTGCTCTCGGGCGAAGTATTTCTAGATTTAAGTAGTGACGCGGCGCTGCCGTCACAGCTGCTGCTGCTGCTTAGCCATCCGGCCAGCAAAGCCTTAGATCAACAGTTGTTGTTGCAGCAAGTGGGCAATAATCGCTATCGCGCAGACCTTAACTCGGTACCCGTTAACCGCTGGTATTTGCGTCTGCTGCCGACTGTCGACAGCGAAGTTCAAAATGATGCTGAGTGGCGCTTGCTGGCGGAAATCGACTTCCGCAACGATGATGTTGTCGAGCTAAAACCTAGGAACTGATGAACGCTGCTATAACATCATCGCTCGACTGCTATCACTGCAGCTTACCGGTTCCCGCTAATAGCGATTACCCAGTTGAGATCAACGGCCAAACTCACTCCATGTGCTGCCCCGGTTGCCAGGCCGTAGCTATGGCGATTGTTGATGGCGGGCTGGAAAACTTCTATCGCTTTCGCACTCAATCCAGCACTCGGCCGCAACAAAAAAAGAACAATTTTGAGGTCTATGATCTACAGGATGTGCAGGTCGATTTTGTGCTGCCGCTGGCAGATGATCTGCGGCGCGCACAATTATTACTGGAGGGCATTACTTGTGCCGCTTGCAGTTGGTTAATCGAGCATCAGCTTAAAGGGTTGCAGGGCATAAGTGCCTTTCGAGTGAATGCCAGTACCCACCGTCTCAGTGTCGACTTTAACTCCGATCAAATCCTTCTTAGTCAAATTATGGACGAGCTCGATAGTATTGGCTATATAGCGCAACCCGCTACAGACGATCGTCAACAGGCGTTGTTGAAGAAAGAAAACCGCACTGCGTTGATGCGTCTGTCGCTGGCTGGGTTTGGCATGATGCAGGTGGGCATGGTGGCTACAGCGCTTTATGCCGGTGCTATTCAGGGCATGGAGTCCCAGTGGCAGTATTATTTGCGCTGGATCAGTTTAATTATCGCCACCCCAGTAGTACTTTATAGTGCGCGGCCTTTCTTTGCCGCCGCCTGGCGCAGTCTTAAACACCGCAGTCTATCGATGGATGTGCCTGTCTCACTGGCGATTGCAGGGGCTTATTTGGCCAGTTGTTGGGCCACGATTACCGGTTCTGGCGAAGTCTATTTCGACTCGGTATCGATGTTTACCTTTTTCTTGCTGCTCGGCCGTTTTTTTGAAATGCGCGCCCGTCATAGCAATAGAATGGCCGCGGGTAATGTCGCTCAGTTGATGCCCTTATCTGCCCTGCTAATAGCCGAGAGCGGACATAATCAAGGGGATAGGTTCGAGCCGCGCGCGGTGCCGGTGAAGAGTTTACAGTTGGGCGATCGCGTACTGGTTAAATCCGGTGAAACTTTGCCCTGCGATGGAGAGGTGGTAGCGGGGCGCAGCGCGGTGGTAGAAGCTCTGCTTACCGGTGAGCCTAACCCGGTAGATAAAACTTCTGGCGACAGGGTGGTCGCCGGCACTTTAAATGGTGATAGTGTTCTAGAGGTTGAAGTCACAGCCATTGGTGCGCAGACACAGCTGTCGGCGATTGAGCGTTTAGTCAATGATGCCGCTCAGGATAAACCTTATCAAGTGGCTATTGCCGATCGCCTGTCGCGCTATTTTGTCGCCGCAGTGCTGTTGGTGTCTGGCGTCGTGTTTAGTGTCTGGTGGCAGATAGATTCTAGTCACGCACTCTGGGTGACACTCTCGGTGCTAGTGGTTACTTGCCCCTGTGCATTGGCGCTGGCAACCCCGGCGGCGTTAACGGCCGCGACTAGCTGGCTGCGCCGGCACGGATTGTTGATTACCCGCGGTCATGCGCTCGAAAGCTTGAGCAAGGTCACTACCGTGGTATTGGACAAAACTGGCACTCTTACGCTTGGGCACCTGGCTATAGCTAAAGTTGAGAGCTTGTCATCGTGCGATCTGAGTAACGAGCAGTTGTTGGCATTGGCGGCGGCGCTGGAATTCGGCTCTAGCCATCCTATTGCCAGCGCCTTTAAACCTTTTTGTATGGGGTTAAAGGCCACAGATGTGCGACATTTTACCGCAGCTGGGGTCGAGGCGAACATCGTGTTTAATGGTAATCTACTGACATACCGGCTCGGTTATCCAGAGTTTTCCCTGCAGTTGTGCAGTAGCGAATACACGCCTGAGCAGCGACAAGGGCAGTGGTTACTGTTGACTTCAAATCAGGGGCCACTGGCATGGTTTCAACTGTCAGATCAACCGCGTGAGTCTGCCGCGCCTATGGTGGCGGCCCTGCAGCAGCAAGGTATAAAAATTGAGTTGCTTAGTGGTGATCGTTCCAGTGCGGTGGCTGATTTAGCCCAAGAGCTAGGCATAGCGCAGTATCGCAGCGGTGCCTCACCCGAGGCTAAACTCGATCATATTCGCCAACTGCAGGCTCGTGGCGAGTTGGTGCTAATGGTCGGCGACGGTGTCAATGATGTACCGGTGCTTTCAGGGGCCGATATCTCAGTAGCCATGGCGCAGGCGACAGATTTAGCTAAGACCCGCGCTGACAGCGTACTGTTGTCCGGCGACTTAACGATTATTCCGCGCGCCATGCACAAGGCGCGCGATACCCGCAGTATAATTCGACAGAATTTAGCTTGGGCGCTGGCGTACAATGTTATCGCCTTGCCGCTGGCGGCCATGGGATTGATTCCGCCCTGGGCCGCGGCTATTGGTATGTCGACTAGCTCGCTGGTGGTTATAGGCAATGCTCTGCGTTTGAATCGCTAACGACTCGCAACTGAAGAATTATTATGGACAGTCTCTATTTTCTTATTCCTTTGGCGCTAATCTTAACTGGGCTGGCGATTAAGTTTCTATTCTGGGCCCTCAACAGTGGTCAATACGACGATCTGGATACTGAGGCGCATCGGATTCTCTTCGATGAAGACCTGATAGAAACTAAACCTAAAAAGTCAGCTGCGGCTATTAGTAAGCCCCATTCAAAATGATAGAGCCCATAATTTATACCACCGCCTTTGGATTGGGCTTTCTCGGCGGCGCTCATTGTGTCGGCATGTGTGGCGGCATTATGGCCGCTCTCAGTTTTGCTATCCCCGACGCATCGAAGGCCAAGCGCTTTACTATCCTGCTGGCCTATAACAGCGGTCGCATTGGTAGTTATGTGTTGATCGCGGTGCTCGCTGGCTTGTTACTGGAACTGATCGGCGGCGGCTCTAATTCGATGGGTCATAGCTTGTCTATACTGCGGATTATTGCCGGCTTGCTACTGGTGGCTATGGGTCTGTATTTGGGCAATTGGTGGCGCGGCCTGACTTACTTAGAAAAAGGTGGCAGCTATTTATGGCGTTTTATTCAGCCGCTGGGAAAAAGTCTGATGCCGGTTAAGAATGTGCGCCAGGCGCTATTGTTAGGTGCCATATGGGGCTGGCTACCCTGTGGTTTGATCTATTCGGCACTGGCTTATGCCGTGGCACAGTCAGCATCAAGCGGGTTTGCCAGTTTGCAGGCTGGTCTAATTATGTTGGCTTTTGGTTTGGGCACCTTGCCCGCAGTATTGGCCAGCGGACTCTTTGCCGAGCAGATAAAGCAATGGCTGCAAAGTCGGGGTATTCGTAGTGCCTTTGCTGTCGCGGTTATATTATTTGGTGTTTGGACGATTTATGGCACTCTCCAACATGCAGAACATGCAGAACATGCAGAACATGCAGAACATGCAGAACATGCAGAACAAGCAGAACAAGCTCAACCCGAAAAAGTAGTATCCGACCCCCACGCTC